>NZ_JARFTR010000188.1 GCF_029167235.1 Kamptonema sp. UHCC 0994
ACCGCCCAGAGGGCGGCGTTACGTTTAAAATAGTTTTCAGCAGTATCAATAACAGGCATCCCCACCAGTGCAGCTTTATATTTACCACACCCCCGAACTCACTCCAACGGACAAAGTACCCGACTGCGCGATCGCAGTTGATGTGCTCCGCGCCACTACCACAATGGCAACCGCTCTTAACAATGGAGCCGAAGCAGTCCAAGTCTTCAGCGACATTGACAAACTGATGCAGGAAAGCGAAAAATGGCCTGCACCGAAGCGTATCCGTGCTGGCGAGCGCGGCGGTGCGAAAGTAGAAGGCTGTGACATGGGTAACTCACCTCTTGACTGTACCCCCGATCGCGTTCAAGGTAAGCGGCTATTTATCAGTACCACTAATGGTACTCGCGCTCTCCAACGAGTACAAGCCGCCAAAACAGTTTTAGCAGCAGCATTAATCAACCGCCGCGCTGTAGTCCAGTATCTTCTAATCAAACAACCAAAAACTATTTGGATTATTGGTTCTGGTTGGGAAGGTAGTTTTTCCCTGGAAGATACCGTTTGTGCAGGTGCGATCGCAGAAATGCTACTTGCAGAAAGCGGTACTCCGCCAAACGAATTTGCTGGGAATGATGAAGTATATGCCGCGATCGCGCTTTATTTGCAGTGGAAAGATCAACTTTACGAATTGATGAACCATGCTAGTCATGGCAAACGACTTCTTGGTCTTGGAGTCTTTCAAGATTTGAAATATTGCTCTCAAATCGATATTTTAGATACAGTCCCCATCCAACGAGAAATTGGAGTTTTGGTCAAGTCAGATGCCAAAATTCCGAAGGCAGAATTTTGGCTTCAGACTGCACAAAAAAGCTAATGGCTAATGGCTAATGGCTAATTGCTAATGGCTAATGGCTAATTACTAATTGGTAATTGGTAATGGTTATTATTAAGCTTGATTGCTTCTGTATAGTCATTGCGAACGTAGTGAAGCAATCTCAAAAAGCCTTTGCGATTGCTTCACTGCGTTCGCAATGACAAAATATGTATATAGGACTTACGCAGGTCGTCCCAGAAACCGGGTTTTTGAAAGAATCTGTGCGTCAAAACTAAGTATTTTCGTCAAAAAACCCGGTTTCTTTGGTTGGGTGCATAAGTCCTAATCTTTCCTCCCCATCCTCCCCATCTCCCCCTCTCTTCCCTAGCCCCTAGCCCCTAGCCCCTAGCCCCTTCTTCTCAACTAAACAAGCAGAAATTCGCCTAGCGGCTCCTGGTTCTCCCATGCGACGCAAGCCATTTTCAGCAATGAGTTGCAATCGATCGGGATCGCGGAGTAAGGATTGAATTACACTAGGAACTTCTGCGGGATGTTTCACTAAAATTAGCGATGGCCCTAAGAGGCGACTTTGAGCTTCAGCAAAAGCATAAGTAAACTGGGGGCCACTTCCGGGAATTGCGATCGCAGGTTTTCCTAAACCAACAAATTGCTCAGTTGCAGTTCCCGCCATCGCGATCGCAAAATCTCCTTGATTCAAACAATCGCTAAAACTTTGTTGAGTCAAAATTAGCGACGCATTTCTATTCTTAAATGCCATCGGTAATTTAGGTTTTGCTACTGGTAACTTAGGATTAGCTACAGGCAATTGTAAAATACTTCCTTGCTCCCCCGCTCCTCTGCTTCCTCTTTCTCGTACTCCTCCCCCTTCCTGTTCCCAGCCAGAGGATTCCAGAGGAGGACATAAAGCTTCTAAACTTAAGTTAGGAGCGATCGCACCCAAAAAGAGCAAATGGCGATCGCGAAAAATATCAGCCACCTTCGCTACCGCCTGAACAATTAACTCCCAATTGGCATAAGCTTCTGGTGCTCTCGAACCAGGTAGGAGTACGATAACAAGCGATCGCTGTTTCTCCCGGATTTCCATATCACCCCCGTAAAATGCTGGCTCAGCATTGTCAGAGAGCAAATCATCCATCATCGGATTGCCTAAATTGTAGGCTGGAATCCGAAATCGTTGCAAAGTCTCAGCCGTCAGCGCATCCCTCGGAAAAACAGCCTTGCAGCGCCTCCTACTCATCAACCAGCGTTCCCAAGGCAAGTAAACCGATCCCGACCACCCCTCCCAACCCTGCACCCGCGATCGATGCGGTAGGGGCCCCTCCTCGTCTCGTAAATAATATTCCGATTTGGCTGTTCCCACGAAAGCGTAGGGAACACCGCTCAACCAGGCAAATAATAGTGGGACAATATCTCCGACTGCTAAGATCGAGCCACCCTGTTTTGCCCAAGCACGAATAGTTTTAAACTGAGCTAAGGTTAATTGTAATAAGCCCGAATTGACATCGCGCACCAATTGGCGGCCATCCATGTAAATGAACCCTCCCGAAGGCATCCGCTGTACGGGGCCGATAATGGGAACATTTTCTAATTGAGAGTAAGCTTGTCCCTCGCCTACTAAAGGTAAGACAGCTAATTCTGGTGGATGGGGATGTTTTTGTAGTTCCCGTAAGATGCGAACGGCGATCGCATCTTCACCGTGACCATTACTAAGGCAGAGTAATTTTAATTTCGTATTCACTAATAATATTCTCCTATATTTATGAAGTATATCTCAGTCTCGAACCATCTAAATATTTGTCATTGCGCTAAATACTTGTCCAGGACTTACTCACGATTACGTAACGCCGCCATCC
>NZ_JARFTR010000205.1 GCF_029167235.1 Kamptonema sp. UHCC 0994
GGAGACACAGTTATCCTCGATGTAACCCCAGATCAAAACGACTTCGGGCGCATGGCCGCCATCCAAACCAAACAAGTTCTCGCCCAAAAATTGCGCGACCAACAGCGCAAAATGATCCAAGAAGAATTCAAAGACCTAGAAGAAACAGTCCTCCAAGCAAGAGTTTTACGATTTGAGAGACAGTCAGCCATTCTCGCTGTCACCAGTGGTTTTGGTCAGCCAGAAGTAGAAGCCGAACTCCCCAAGCGAGAACAGTTACCTAACGATAACTACCGGGCTAATGCCACCTTTAAGGTTTACCTCAAAAAAGTCGGTGAAGGCGCTACCAGAGGCCCCCAGCTAGTCGTCTCCAGAGCCGACGCAGGCTTAGTAGTTTACCTATTTGCCAACGAAGTCCCCGAAATTGAAGACGGAGTAGTGCGAATTGTCGCCGTAGCACGGGAAGCAAATCCTCCCTCCCGGCACGTCGGCCCCCGCACCAAAATTGCCGTCGATACCCTCGATCGCGACGTAGACCCCGTAGGAGCCTGCATTGGCGCACGGGGATCGCGGATTCAGGTAGTGGTCAACGAATTACGAGGGGAAAAAATTGACGTGATCCGGTGGTCTCCCGATCCGGCTACTTATATTGCCAACGCCCTAAGTCCGGCGCGGGTAGACGAAGTACGCCTAGTGGCTCCTGAAGGGCGGCGGGCACATATCCTTGTGGCTGAAGACCAACTCAGTTTAGCCATTGGCAAAGAAGGGCAAAACGTCCGGCTAGCGGCTCGGCTAACAGGTTGGAAAATAGACATTAAAGATATTGCCAAATACGATCGCGCCGCCGAAGACAGCAAGTTAGCAGCAGAAACTTCGAGGTTAGCACTCGCAACCCAAGAAGAAAACGAATCAGAATTTGACGAAGATAGTGACGAATCAGATTTTGAGCGCAGCGATCGCGAACTTGACGAAACCGAAACCGCCGTCTAGAGGAATTACATCCCGTAACGCCGCCCTCTGGGCGGTAAAGTCACCGCCCAGAGGGCGGCGTTACGACTATGCGGGAACCCTAAATTAGCAATTAGCACAGGATTTACGCAAAAAACCTGGTTTCTAGGAACCGGGTTTTTGACTGCGGGTGCGTAAGTCCTACGCGATCGCCTCCTTATCCATCTCCGAACGCACACCACGAGAAAGTGGCAGAGAGCGCAACGCTCCCGTTACAATAAAAACTGAGGCGAATCCTACTCAATTCGCCCTCAAACTTCTTGGAAGATCGTTTCACCTGGGAGTGGGTCTAGCCCACTTTTTTTGTTGGATTGCCTCATGAGACACGGCGAAACCCTTACTAGAGAACGAGATCGCATCTCGTCTCAAAGCAGACAAGGGAAACAAGAGGGAAAGAGGGAAGAGGGAGATATCCTTCTTCCCTCTTTCTTCTTACCTCTTCCTTATTCCCTCTTTCTTCTTCCCTCTTACCTCTTCCCTCTTCCTTCTAATCGACATGACTCATCCCCTGATCCCACAAATCATCGACTTAGCCACCCCCCTTGCGGAAACACTGGGATTGGAAGTAGTGGGGGCAGTATTTCACACCAACCAGAACCCTCCCATCCTGCGAGTGGACATCCGCAACCCGCAGCAAGACACAGGTTTGGAAGACTGCGAACGGATGAGTAAGGCCCTCGAAGAAAAGTTAGATATGGCAGATATCCTTCCCGACGCTTATGTACTAGAGATTTCTAGTCCGGGCCTTTCGCGATCGCTCGTGAGCGATCGCGAATTTATATCCTTTAAAGGATTTCCCGTAATCGTCAAAACATCTGAAGCTTACAACGGCTTAAAAGAGTGGGCAGGTCAACTAATCCGCCGGGACGAGACAGCAGTTTACATCAATCAAAAAGGGCGGCCAATCACCATTCCCCGCTCCCTGATTACCCAAGTTCAACTAGACGAACCTCGATAGCTAATTGTTAATTGTTAACTGTTAACTGTTAACTGTTAACTGTTAACTGTTAACTGTTAGTTGTTAACTGTTAGTTGTTGGCATAAAAGCACCAATTAGCAATTAGCGATTAGCAATTAGCAATTAGCGATTAGCAATTAGCAATTAGCAATTAGCGATTAGCAATTAGCAATTAGCAATTAGCGATTAGCATTACCAAAACAAAGGAGATATTTATATGTCAATGGTTTCTTTGCCTGGACTCAAAGATATGGTCGATGTTATTAGTAAAGAGCGGAACTTACCGAAACACGCCGTACAAGCAGCCTTGCGCGAAGCCCTCGTCAAAGGTTACGAGCGCTACCGTCGCACCCAGCGCCTAGATCATTTTAGTGAAGAATACTTCGATAACTTTGAAGTAGAACTAGACATTGAAGAAGAAGGATTTCGCGTTTTAGCAACTAAAAGTATAGTCGAAGAAGTTAGCAACCCCGACCATCAAATTGCACTTTCAGAAGTACAAGAAGTTGCCACCGAAGCTCAACTCGGAGACACAGTTATCCTCGATGTAACCCCAGATCAAAACGACTTCGGGCGCATGGCCGCCATCCAAACCAAACAAGTTCTCGCCCAAAAATTGCGCGACCAACAGCGCAAAATGATCCAAGAAGAAT
>NZ_JARFTR010000110.1 GCF_029167235.1 Kamptonema sp. UHCC 0994
ACCATAGGTTGAGTGAAGGCAAAATAAAATTGTGTGAAACTTCGGGCTTTTTCAGTCTTTTTCGGGCTTTTTTGGTCAAGACATAAGTGAGACAGATGAGGTACATTCTGAATCAGTTTATTTGCACCAACACCAAGTGAGCGACACAATGCCTGACAATTTAGCTCTGCTGGACAAAACCGATGACATACTGAACACTGACAGCGCCGAGACTCAAGAGGATTGCGGCTGTCCCTTCAAAAAAGCCGGGACTCAAGAGGCGGTATCGAATGCTCAGAATGTTCAGGGTATCCTCATTGTGAATGGGGAAGATGGGAATGACAAGGAATCCGATATTGTTTTGGAGTCGAAAGTGCAGCCTTCTGGTGGTTCGGCTGTGGATATTAAAGTGGCTGCAACAGGGACTTGTTAGAGTCGATAGAGGCATTGCTACCTCTATCTCTGTCGGGTAAGGTTCAAGCGTCGCCGCTCTCCCCTCCCCTAAGAACCGTGCTTAAGACTTTCGCACTTACACGGCTCAAGCCTAACTTCTAGCCTTTTGAAACTGGTTTTTGGTTTTGAGAATGTACCTGTTTGTGACAAGCTAGGTGGACGTGCTGAAGGTTGTACTCGTCGTCAGTACCGCCTTTAGCAACAGGTACTATGTGGTGGGTTTCTATTTCCTCTCCATTTAACAATAACTCTCCGCAGATAGGACAAATCCAGTTTTGATTTTGAGCGACGGAATAGTATTTACCGCCCTTACTCCAGTATGATTTGCCTAGTCTTTGGTTTCGATTGAGCCAATATTCTTGTTGAAGAGGGTTGTCAGGTGAAGTATTCCCTTTAACCTTTATGTGACGTTCGATGGGCGTGTACGCTATCTGGTAAAGAGTAATAATTTTCTCTTTTCCTCGGCGGTCGCTAATTGTGGTAGCGAACGTCCATTTATTGCCTTTGATGGTTTTAAAGTATCTTTTTCTGACCCACTTTGTGTTTTTCTTAGGATGTTGGCGTTTACACCACCGCCAGAGGTATTCCCACACCCTGTGTGAAATGTAACTGAAGGTTTGCTTGCTCACTACCCCTCTATAATAGTTAGCAAAACCCCTGAGAATCGGATTCAGCTTTCTAATTATTGCCTCTTGGTTACTCCCATCCAGACTTTTTATCTCTTGACCGATTCTCTTACAAAAATTGAGAACTTTAGGTTTTGAGGGTTTGATTAACAGTTTTCTGTTGTAATGTCTGAGGTTATAACCCAAAAAGTCGAAGCCATCTTCTATTGACGTGATTAGCGTCTTCTCAGCACTGAGTTCAAGTCCTTGTTCGGACATCCACGCTTGAATCTGGATTTTGGCAGTTTCGAGACTTCCTTTGTCTCTAGCTGTGACAATAAAATCATCAGCATATCTGACCACGCCTAGTCGGTGGTTGGTGGATTTTATATATGTTTCTAATCCATGCAGTCCGATGTTGGCTAGAAGTGGGGAGATGACTCCTCCCTGTGGTGTGCCCGTCTCTGTGGGGTTTAGTTTCCCATTGAGAACAAATCCAGCTTTTAACCATCCTTCGATTAGCCCTCTTTTAGGAAAGTTACTAATCATTTTTAGGATAGATTCATGGGCGATGTTGTCAAAAAAGCCTTTTATATCAGCTTCTAGAACCCATTTATCATTGCTACCTCTGGGATTGTCACTTAATCTGGTGAATGATTGTTCGATAGCATCTTGACAACTTCTGCCAGGTCGGAACCCATAGGAATTGGGCTCAAATCTAGCTTCCCACTCAGGTTCCAGTGTATTTTTAACTATTGCCTGCATGACTCTATCCCTGACGGTTGGGATACCGAGGGGACGCATTTTGCCATTTTTCTTGGGGATTTCTACTCGCCGCACAGGTTTTTGATTTCCACCCTTCCATGTATTAACAAATTCCACTCTTTGGGCTGGTGAGTTGATTACCTCCTTATCAATACCAGCGGTTTGTTTACCTTGATTGGTTTGAGTGATTTGTCGGACAGACAATAATAGGTTGGCGTAATTTCTCATCATTAATTTCTGCAAGTTTCTGAGCTTACAGAAATTACCAGTCTCTGAGGCACGAAAGATTCTTCGACGGAGATTTCTCACGGCTTTATTCATCTGTCTCCAGTTAATCTGGCTCCAATCTTTCAGCCGTTCTCTTTGTCCGTTTACGGTCATTTTCATGGCAGTTAATAGCTGTACAATAGCTGTAAAATATGCTAAATCAGCACATAAAGTTTTAGAAAGTTGGGGTAAATTCACTCAGACTCATGCTTTAAGACATCTGAGCAACTTAAATGGCATGATGTCAGGATTAAGTCTAGAAACTAGAGCTACAGCGTATTCCAGGTTTATGAAGTACAGTAGCAGCAGCTTGTAAACCAGTTTTTGAATTGCTTAATATTGACCAAATCAAGCGCAGTAGCAAGTATTACGTCAACCATCTTGGTAGTAGTTGGCG
>NZ_JARFTR010000270.1 GCF_029167235.1 Kamptonema sp. UHCC 0994
AGTGCGATTCGTTTAACCTAAAATGAGTAGAAATACTCAGGGACGGTTAGTCTAGCTCATCTGCTAGAACAACTGATTACATTTGAAGGTAAACCGCCGTGCGGTAAGCCCTTCCCCTCAAGTGCAGAGGTGAAAGCATAACCCCTAGTTTAATGGGTAGCAACCATTAAGCTAAAAGCGGGGTTAAAAGGCAGAACTACTAGGAGCCAAACCCGGTAGCTGTCGAGCAAGAGTCCAAGCGTAGCAAAAGCAAAGATGCGTCCGAACCATCGTTATCTTAAATGGTGTAATGGCTAAATCAAAGGTAAATCCGTTGTGAAATACGGTAAGAATCCCTGATTAACACCAAGCCAAAAGGCAAGGCTAGGGCATAAGCGGTTTATGCGCCGACTTATAAGCACCGCCCATAAACCCGGTGGAAAGCATCACAGCTAAAGACTCAACTAATGTGTAATCGGAACGAAGTAATTCTCTTAAACCTCTGGTAAGGTCGATAACCAGTAAGTAGCTAACGAACGGTGTAAGAGAACGGGATTGTATCAGAAGCGAATGCCTCACTGTAATGGTGTGGATATGCTGACGGATACACGGTAATTCCAAAGATAGAGTCCAAGTAGCAATAAATATGTCTAAAACGCAGAACAATCTGACGGTGGAATGGAACCAAATCAATTGGCAAAAAGCTGAAAGACTGACGTTCAAGTTGCAAAAACGAATCTATCAAGCGAGTGAACGTGATGATGTTAAAGCAGTTCGCAAACTTCAGAAGACCCTGATTAGGTCTTGGTCTGCAAAATGTATTGCGGTACGTAGGGTAACACAAGATAACCAAGGTAAAAATACGGCTGGTGTGGATGGAGTTAAATCGTTAACCCCAAAGCAACGTATGAACCTGGTAGGTAAGTTGAAGTTAACCGGAAAGGTTAAACCCACTCGTAGGGTTAATATTCCTAAGCCTGGTACGACTGAAACTAGACCATTAGGAATACCCACAATAAACGACCGCGCACTGCAAGCGCTAGTCAAGATAGCGTTAGAACCAGAGTGGGAGGCAAAGTTCGAGCCTAACTCTTACGGTTTTAGACCCGGACGTTCCTGCCACGATGCGATCCAAGCAATATTTGACAGTGTTAAGCAGAAAGCCAAATATGTGCTGGACGCTGACATTGCTAAATGCTTCGACCGTATAAACCACAAAGCATTACTCTCCAAAATAAGTACATACCCCACCTTAAACCGTCAAATAAGAACATGGCTCAAGGCAGGGTATTGTGACCAGGGTGAATTATTCCCTACTAATGAGGGTACACCACAGGGCGGGGTAATTTCTCCCCTACTTGCGAACATTGCCCTACATGGTATGGAAAATAGAATCATGCAGTACGCGGAAACGCTAAAAGGGGGTAAAACGGCGAACCGTAAAGCCCTCAGCCTAATCCGTTACGCTGATGACTTCGTAATAATCCATGAGGATGTGAGCGTAGTCAAGAAATGTCAAGAGATAATTGCAGAATGGTTAAGTGACATGGGATTGGAATTGAAACCAAGCAAAACAAAATTAACCCACACCCTCATTGAGATTGAGGGTACTGTTGGGTTTGAGTTTCTAGGATTCCACGTACAGCAGCACAAGGTAGGAAGCTACAGATGTGCTAACAATACAAACGGAACACCACTAGGTTTTAAAACACTAATCACCCCCTCAAAAGCCAAGGTAAAGGTACATCTAGCCAAGATTTCTAAGGTAATAGACACCCATAAAACCGCCCCTCAAGCTGCTTTAATTAGTAAGCTCAATCCGATAATTAGGGGATGGTCAAACTATTACTCAACAGTTGTTAGTAAGGAAACCTTTTCAAAGGTAAATATGCTGACATGGCAAAAGTTAAGAGCTTGGGCTAAGTCAAGGGGAAAAGGGAACATCAATAAGGACAAATATTTGAGAACAGTAGGCGACCGCAATTGGTGTTTCAGTACAGAAGATGGATTAGAACTACTCAACCATGCAAGTACGCCAATCGTAAGGCATACCAAAGTCAAGGGAGAGGCTAGTCCATATGATGGAAACTGGATTTATTGGAGCAAACGTAGAGGCGAGTACCCAGAAACCCCTAACAGGGTGGCATCATTAATCAAGAAACAAAAGGGTATTTGTTCTCACTGTGATTTGTACTTTACGAGTACAGACATTGTAGAAGTTGACCATATAAAACCAACATCGTTAGGTGGAAAAGATACCTACGATAATCTTCAACTTCTGCATAGACACTGCCACGACGCAAAGACAGCAACAGACGGGTCAATACGTTCTAAAGAAGGCGCTAAAACCTGATAGTTAGTCTTAAATCGTATCCATAACAAGGATGGAGTTATCAAGGAGCGGAATGATGCGAAAGTATCACGTTCCGTTCTGAAGGAGAGGTAGGAGTGGCAACGCTCCTATCGACTCTAACT
>NZ_JARFTR010000097.1 GCF_029167235.1 Kamptonema sp. UHCC 0994
TGTTAGAGTCGATAGAAGCCTTGCGACTTTTACCTCTCCTTCAGAACCGGACGTGAGACTTTCACCTCATCCGGCTCCTCAATAATTCCACCCTTGTCATGGGTACGATTCAAGACCAACTCTCAGGTTTTGGCACTTTCTTTGAGTGCATTGACCCGTCTGTTGCAGTCTTTGCGTCATGGCAATGTCTATGTAGAAGTTGAAGATTATCGTAGGTATCTTTTCCACCTAACGATGTTGGTTTTATATGGTCAACTTCTACAATGTCTGTACTGGTAAAGTACAAACCGCAGTGAGAGCAAATACCCTTCTGTTTCTTGATTAATGATGCAACCCTGTTAGGAGTTTCTGGGTATTCACCTCTACGCTTGCTCCAATAAGTCCAGTTTCCATTGTATGGACTAGCAGCACCCTTTACTTTGATATGCCTTACGATTGGCGTATCTGAATGCCGTTTTAATTCCAGTCCATCTTCGGTACTGAAACACCACTTACGGTCGCCTACTGTTCGCCAGTATTTGTCCTTATTGATGCTCCCTTTCCCCCTTTTTCTTGCCCAGGCTCTTAACTTGTCGTAGGTTAGGCTATCTATCCTATTAAAGGTTTCCTTACTAACAACTGTCGAGTAATAGTTTGACCATCCCCTGATGATTGGATTCAGATTGCTAATTAAGGCAACTTGGGGGGCGGTTTTATGGGTGTCTATTACTTCGGCAATCTTGGCTAGATGAGTCTTGATTTTGGCTTTTGAGGGGGTGATTATCGTTTTAAAACCTAGTTGTATGCCATTACACGCACCACTACGGTAGTTTCCCACTTTATGCTGTTGTACATGGAACCCTAGAAACTCAAACCCGACATTACCATCAATCTCAATGAGGGTGTGAGTTAATTTTGTCTTACTTGGCTTTAATTCCAGTCCCATATCACGTAACCAATTAGCAATTATCTCTTGACATTTCTTGACAACGTTTACATCCTCATGGATTATCACGAAATCATCAGCATAACGTATTAAGCTAAGGGATTTACGGTTCGACGTTTTATTCCCTTTTAGCGTTTCCGCGTACTGTTTTACTCTCTCTTCCATACCATGTAAGGCAATGTTCGCAAGTAGGGGAGAAATTACCCCGCCTTGTGGTGTACCCTCATTAGTAGGGAATAGAGAACCCTGGTCACAATACCCTGCCTTGAGCCATGCTTTGATTAGTCGGTTTAAGGTGGGGTATGTACTTATTTTGGAAAGTAACGCTTTGTGGTCTATACGGTCGAAACACTTAGCAATATCAGCATCCAGCACGTATTTAGCTTTTTGATGAATACTGATAAATATTGCTGCAACCGCATCGTGACAGGAACGCCCTGGTCTAAAACCGTAACTGTTAGGCTCGAATTTTGCCTCCCACTCAGGTTCTAACGCTAGTTTAACTAACGCTTGCAATGCACGGTCGTTTATCGTTGGGATTCCTAATGGTCTAGTTTCAGTCGTTCCGGGCTTAGGAATATTAACCCTACGAGTGGGTTTTACCTTTTCGGTTAACCTCAACTTACCTACAAGATTCATACGTTGCTTTGGGGTTAACGATTTAACGCCATCCACACCTGCCGTATTTTTACCTTGATTATCTTGTGTCACCCTACGTACCGCAATACATTTTGCAGACCAAGACCTAATCAGGGTCTTTTGGAGTTTGCGAACTGCTTTAACGTCGCCTCGTTCACTCGCTTGATGGATTCGTTTTTGCAACTTGAACGTCAATCTTTCAGCTTTACGCCAATTGATTTGATTCCATTCCACCGTCAGATTGTTCTGCGTTTTAGACATATTCATTGCTACTAGGACTCCATCGTTGGAATTACCGAGTATCTGTCAGCATATCCTCATCATTACAATGAGGCATTCGCTTCTGATACCATCCCGCCCTTAATTACCGTTCGTTAGCTACTTACTGGATTTCGACCTCTCCAGAGATACTTAGGGGTTACTTCGTTCCGATTACACATTGTTTGAGTCTTTAGCTGTGATGCTATCCACCGGGTTTATTGGGCGGTGCTTATAAGTCGGAGAAAAAACCGCTTATGCCCTATCCTTGCCTTTTGGCTTGGTGTTTGTCAGGGATTCTTACCGTGTTTTGCAACGGATTTACCCTAACTAAGCCTTTACACCATTTGAGTTAACGATGGTTCAACACATCTTCGCTTACGCTACGCTTGGACTCTTGCTCGACAGTTACCGGGTTTGGCTCCTAGTAGTTCTGCCTTTTACCCCCGCTTTAGCTATCATGGTTGCTACCCAATAAACTAGGGGATATGCTTTCACCTCTGCACTTGAGGGGTAGGATTTGGGCTGAACCCTCACCTACAAATGTAACCAGTTGTCACTAACTGCCTGAGCAGCTAGGCTAACCGTCCCATAAGCTTTTCGGCTTATTTTAGGTTAAACGAATCGCACT
>NZ_JARFTR010000316.1 GCF_029167235.1 Kamptonema sp. UHCC 0994
GCAACTAAGAGCTTGCTCAGTCAGAGACTCGTAAACATACTCAATCCAGACCTCACCATTTCTAGGGATTAGCCTAAGTTCTTTAATTTGGCAATCTTTCAAGCGTTCCGGTAATGTTACCCAGAGAGCGTCTGTCCCGAAGTGTTCTTTGCCTTTGGTTCCCAAAGGTAGTCTCACTCGATTACCCACTATTTTCAAGGCTTGTCCCGGATAGGAAACCTGGTACATCGCCCCCTTGGTTCTGTACTTGGGCAATCTCGGTTTTTGATTGAGCTGCCCTTTCTTTGCTAACTTTTCTAAGGCTCGAAAAGAGCTAAAAGATTCGGCGACAGATTTAAGCGATTGTTGGGCGACTTGCGAGTAAAGTAATCCGTAATTTTCGTTGGTTTTGGTTATTTTGTACAAGTCTTGGTATTTAACCGCACTTCGATCTTTAAAGTACCGTTGCCGACTTTCGTAAGTGCCGACATTAAACAGATTATTTGACCATCTCAACAGTTGCTCAACAATAGTTTTATCGAATCCTGTTAAATGCCAAACATCTTTTTGCACTGCATACATTAATTTCACCTCCTTTGATTTATTGTACTATACTTGGAAATATCTAACTGGGAGACTAAAGTCTCCCGCTCCCTTTCATCCCTGGACTAAAGTCACAGGGTTTTCAGGGTATTTTCTTATAAAGTAGACGGTCGAAGGTAGAATGCTTATAAAGTGAGCTTTTTAGCCATCCGTGTCTTACCTTTAATTAGATGGATTGACTTACTTACTGGTCTTCAGCCACCGATTCTTCGCCATTATGAGCTGGTGAATTCCCATTCACACTGCCAAGTTGTAGGCGTACATCATCAATTGTCTGATTTAATTGTGCAATTTTATCTTCCAGACTCAGGCGAGCTCCTTCAATACGTTCGCTTTCAAGTTGGCGCTTTCTCCCTTTGCTAACCTTGACATCTGAGAATTCAGCCAGTGAATTTTCATTAGCGCGGCGAACAAGGACAGTGCCTAAAATTGCACCCACCAAGCCGCCAATCGCAGCCCCAGCAATAAATCCTCCAGTAAAACCCTCTCGATTGCTCATGTTTTCACCGACCCCTGCAATATTTTCTTTACTAAAACTCAGCTTATTTCAATCTCCGATCGGGATTACAACCGCTTACCCGGCAAGGTTTTTAAGCTATTTTGTTTGAGATTATAGCATTTTTTGCCCTAGTTTAAATCCCGATTTAAGGATTGTAAGTTATGCCAACCGCCAAGGTGGTTAGGACATTCTGGTTTCCTTCCACCCTTGATTCTCTTGCCTTCTTGCCTTCTTCCCTTCTTCCCTAGTCCCTAGCCCCTAGCCCCTAGTCCCTAGCTATTAAGTGCCAAAAGTGCGATCGCCAGCATCACCTAGTCCCGGTACAATAAAACCGTGTTCATTCAGATGCTCATCGATCGCAGCCGTATAAATATTCAAACTCGGATAAAGTACGCTTAAGCGCTGCAAAGCTTGCCCAGCCGCCACCACAGAGATAATCCGAATCAAGCTAGGATCGATCCCTCGCTGAGTCAGTTCCTCCATTGTCGCAATAATCGTCCCCCCAGTTGCCAACATCGGCTCACTAATTAAAACCCGCGTTTCCGGGTTAAACTCCGCCGGTAACTTATTCAAATAACAACTAACTTCTAGCGTCTCCTCATTTCGCACCATACCGAGATGATAAATCGCAGCTAGAGGAACCACAGTCTGAATTCCTTCCATCAACCCCAACCCCGCCCGCAGAATTGGAATCACCACTAGCGGTGCTTCTGGATTTATAAAAGTACCCGGACATTCAGCCAAAGGCGTTTGCACCATTGCATCCACCGTCGGTAGCCAATCTCGAATCGCCTCATAAGTCAGCCAGCGTCCCAATTCCGTCATCGCTGAGCGAAATAGCACTGACGGTGTGGCCACGTCGCGGGCGACAGCTAGCCAATGCTTGATTAAAGGATGGGGGGGAACGTAGACACGCAGTTGGAGAGCCATCGGTAGAAAATTAGAGAAAATAGGAGTTCTAGAGAGTTTTAGAGGCAAGGTGGAATTTTTCAATTTCCAACACCCAAACTATCATATCCCTGATACTCCCTCCTAAGATGCCTTTGTTAAGGGACTTACGCATACTACCTGTAACGCCGCCCTCTGGGCGGTATCTTTACCACCGACACAGCGGCACTAACCTAACGCCGCGTAAGTCCTGACAAACTGAAGTCTCAGCCAGATTATTGAAAAAGTTTTCTAATAGAGTTGACATAAATTTGCAACAAGGCTATAGTGATTTTTAGTGTTCTCCTCTCAAAGGATCGGCAGACGGGGGCAGTCCGCAATGGTAGACTGTTCCCGCATTTTTTTCTTTAGCGTAACGCCGCCCTCTGGGCGGTGAAAGATAC
>NZ_JARFTR010000219.1 GCF_029167235.1 Kamptonema sp. UHCC 0994
GGTTAGGATACCGCCCAGAGGGCGGCGTTACGAATACTTTAAATATTTTACATAACTCAAAATTTCTCTAACTCCTAGTAAGCTAGAAATTGCCAACCTTACTATCAAAGAATTATGATTTTTCCCGGTTCAGCAGTTCGAGTTAAGGATATCGGCGAGATTTATTACGACTTTCAAGGACAAGTCCAGCGAGTCAGCGATGGCAAAGCTGCGGTACTTTTTGAAGGTGGAAACTGGGATAAGCTGATTACATTCCGGCTGTCGCAGTTGGAATCTGTGGATGCTACGGCTGGCCGCGCTAAAGGTAAATAACAAAGATAATTGGTAATTGGTAATTGGTAATTGGTAATAGCTAATGGCTAATGGCTAATGGCTAATGGCTAATTACCCATCTCTTCCCTCTCTTCCCCTAGCCCCTAGCCCCTAGCCCCTAGCCCCTAGATATTATGCGTCTTCCCCTACCTCAATTTACTGTAGAAGATCGTCGCCGCGACCATATTGGTGAGGTTATTGAAACAGCTACTACAGAATTTGTGGCTCAATGTTTAGAGCCAGATGATTTAAACTTTCCGCCGATGCCACCTTTTGGGTGTTGGGTAAAAGCAGTAGATGAAGAGTCTAGAAATCAAATTTATGGTGTAATTTACCATGCCACAACTTGCCCCATTGATACAGTTCATAGGGCCAGAGCTTTGGGTTTATCTATCCAAGATTTAAGAGAACAACAACCGCAAATTTTTGCGATGTTAAAAACGGAGTTTCGAGCAGCAATTGTGGGATTTCAAGGGCCGGCAGAAAGTTATAATGGTTCTGTACCAAAGCCGGGAACTATTTATCAATATATCCCGCCGCGTCCGCCACAAATTCACCAAGCTGTTTATAGTTGTGAACCTGATGAGGTGATTGCTTTTAGCGAACAGTTGGATTTTTTGCGAACGCTGCTTGAGGTGGGTAATGCGCCTGTGGATGCGTTGGCGGCGGCGGCGATTCGGGAGATTTATCAACTACGAAAACGCGATCGATCTTGGTTAGTGCAGGCGGGAAGAAGTTTGAGTGTTGTGCTTAAAGATGATTATGATAGATTGAGGGTAATTTTGAGTCAATTGCATCCATAAATAACCTAATTAAACGTTAAATACAGATGGCTAACAAGCTTAAGATATAAGCATTTTTCCTTCTATCCTAGATAACTAAATTTTCTTCTAGGTCTCCGCGTCTCCCCATCTCCCTGTATCCTTCTTACTTCTCCCTGTATCCTTCTTACTTCTTCCTTCTTCCTTCTTCCTTATTTTATGCCAAGCGATCGCACCCCTGACAGTAAACCCCGGATCGTCGTAATTGGGGCCGGAATTGGTGGACTCACAGCCGCAGCCTTATTAGCTAAAAGAGGCTACCAAGTGCTAATCTTAGACCAAGCGATCGTTCCTGGGGGATGCGCTTCTACCTTCAAACGTAAAGGCTTTACCTTCGATGTTGGTGCTACCCAAGTAGCAGGTTTAGAACCTGGAGGTATTCATCATCGTATTTTCTCAGAATTAGACATTGAAATTCCCGCCGCTACACCCTGCGATCCCGCTTGTGCAGTATTTCTTCCTGGTGAAACTGAACCTATTAGTGTGTGGCGAGATCCTAAAAAATGGCAGTGGGAAAGACAAAGACAATTTCCCGGAAGCGAACCTTTCTGGCAGTTATTAGCAACTTTATTCAAACCTAGCTGGAAATTTCAAGGTAGAAATCCGGTGTTACCACCGCGTAATTTGTGGGATTTATGGCAATTAACTAAAGCAGTTCGTCCCGATACTTTGATTACTTTGCCGTTTACTTTGATGACGGTAGGTGATGCTTTAAGATTGTATGGTTTGGGCGATAATCTACGTTTGAAAACCTTTTTAGATTTACAATTAAAGCTATATTCTCAGGTAGATGCAGAGGAAACTGCACTACTTTATGCAGCGACGGCTTTAGGTGTTTCCCAAGAACCACAGGGATTATATCACCTACAAGGGAGTATGCAAGTATTAAGCGATTGTCTTGTAGAAGCTATAGAAAGAGATGGTGGAAAACTATTAATGCGGCATACAGTTGAACAAATTCATACAGTCAATAACAAGGCTAATGGTGTAACTATTCGCAATCAGAAAACAGGTGAAGTTTGGACAGAAACGGCTGACCATATTATAGCTAATGTGACTGTGCAAAACTTAGTAAGATTGTTAGGCGAAGGAGAGAAGTTAGTAACTAATTCCTTAATTGATTTTACTGATGAAGTGTCGAGTCTTTCAGGAACTTCTGAAACCGCAGAGATAACAACCGCCAAGGTGATTAAGACTTACGTAACGCCGCCTTCTAGGCGGTTAGAATACC
>NZ_JARFTR010000240.1 GCF_029167235.1 Kamptonema sp. UHCC 0994
CCGGGACGGCGGCGTTACGTGAGAAATGCGTAAGTTCTGTTTGTATTTTAGACGATTTTAAGGGAGATAGAAAACTCGCCCTAATTTAAGGAAGTTAACTGTCCACCAAATTTTTGACAGTAACAGACTCAAACCCCCGTCAGTCAAGAGCTGTAAAATTTTTAATGATTTTCCCTAAAAATATTTTTTAACTCCCTAATCTCCTGCGCGGAACCCCTCTCCAATTTTTTAAAGTAGTGACATCAAGCAAACAGGGAATACAAAATGAATATTTTACGCAGACTGGCAATGGCCGCTTTCGGTACCGCCGCTATCTTCACAATCAATACTTTAAATCAAGCTGCCGTAGCGTATAAATTTGACCAAACAGAAATTGACCAAAACAGCGTTGTTGCCGTTGCAGTTCCACGCGGTTTAGGCGGCCACCAACTGTTAGTTTTAGAACAAATATCTAAGTCGCGTTCTTGCTGGAGCGAAAGTGGTTCTAACCCCGTTACCATCGATCCGTTGCTGTTAAATTTTGACTTTACTGGTCTTTGCGGTCGAGCTACAGATAGCAATGGTTATTCTATTCGCATGGCAGGTACTGACTTAGCATTAAAATACAGTTTAAGTTTGCAGAATAATGGCAGCGATGTTCTCCTTGTTGGTAGTCCTAACGATCCAAATTATCAGCCTGTTGTGATTGGCAGAACGCGGGGTGTAACTAGCGGTTTGATGAAGGTTTTTCTTGACCCAGAATGGCGTTTTGCTAAACGAGCTTATGACGGTAAAACCCTCGGTCACTTTTATTTAGCCAGCAATCAATCTGCTCCGGGAAGTGTAAATAATGGCACTGATACACCGCCTATTACTACTGCTTTTAAAGATATCAGTAGCGATATCTATTCTAAGGAAATTCAACAGGCTGTAGACCTGGGATTCGTTGCTGGATTCAGCGATAATACCTTCCGTCCTCAAGAAGCTTTAACTAGGGAGCAATTGGTGTCGTTAGTCTTGGAATCTTTGAAGCGCGTTAAGGGTGCTAATTTAAGTATTCCCACTCAAGTATCATCTCGTCCTTATTCTGATGTTGAGGCTTCCCGCTGGAGTGCTGCTAAAATTAAATTTGCACAGGATAATAAGATTGTCAGCGGCTATGAAGATGGGACGTTTAAACCGCAGCAACTTGTCACCCGTGCTGAAATGATGGCAGTGCTAAGAAAAGCAGCAGAATTTGGTTTGACTTTGCAAGGTCAAGCTCCTAATTTATCCCCCACACAACCAGTTAAAACTTTCTCAGATACCCCAAATCACTGGGCCGCTTCCACAATTAATCAAATGTCTAGTTATTGCTCTGTAGCTTCTCCTTTGAATGAAAGTGGCAATCAGTTTTTCCCAGATGCAGGAGCAAAGCGTAATTATGCAGCAGCAGCTACTTTAAGAATGCTCAATTGTGTTTCTAAGTAGTAGTTCATTGCTTGCGGTGAATGGTGACAGGACTTACACAAAACTATTATTAGCGCCGCCGTTTTGGTGTTAAAAATACCTAAGTCTTAAGTGAAAAATTTTCAATTTCACTATTCACCTAAATCTTACCAAGTTTTAACAGATCGAACAGTCCTTTAACAACCCAGGTAACAATCATGGAAACTATTCTTTGTTCACCTCTAGCGACTACTAATCAATCTGAATCAGTTAAGAATAATAGCGATTTAGATAGCTGTATTGCATTAGCTTGGTTGGAGTTAGTGGCATTAAATGCAGATGCTTTGACAGGAGATGATTGGCTGGCTCTGTGCGATGATATTGATACTGGCGAAATCTATCGAGATTGGTTTTTGTGGCAAGATATGGAAGTTAGCGGCGAATGGGAAGCTTTCGATCATTTAAGCGATCGCCGATTTGCATTCCCAGAAAAAGCTTCTCTCAAAGCTTTGATTGACAGGATAGAGGATGCGAGAAATTCCGCGATCGCGCAACTTGAATTTTGCTAAGATGCCCCCTATAAGTCCCCCGAACTTTGGGGGACAGCGACAGCCAAGGGTTAAATTAAAGTATCGTTGAATACAATTTGCTCGAAGTTCAGCTTTAAAATATTTATTTCAGGGATGCGATCGCAAATTTTTCTCACCCGCTCCATTTTGCCGACAGACGTGCTATAATTAAAAAAAGCGAGGGCACGTAGCTCAGTGGATAGAGCATCAGATTCCGGTTCTGAGGGTCGGGGGTTCAAATCCCTCCGTGCTCGCTTAGTTAGCAAGGCAGGCAAGCCACCCCGCATTTCCCCATTTCCCGCTTGCCTGCCATTTCTCTTTTTAACTTTGCAATCGGATTGTTTGTAACGCCGCCGT
>NZ_JARFTR010000138.1 GCF_029167235.1 Kamptonema sp. UHCC 0994
TCGATCATAACAAGTAAAAACACTTACATTCGGTAAATTTAATAAAATATCTAAGTGAAGATCCATTGGTCGCAACCTAGTAAAATGTAGTATCTGATACATTTTACCACAGGATGCCGAAAGAGCCCACTCCTTCGGGTAGATTCATCAGAAGTTTCATCAAGGAGGATTAAACGATTGATTGCCCCCTCATTTTCCCCCGCGATTTTACCCAAATTATCGGCAACACTCCTTCGGGTAGATTCATCAGAAGTTTCATCAAGGAGGCGGATTAAATGATTGATTGCCCTTGATCTATCAGTTTCTACTAAGACTGCGTTGGCTCCTGTTTTAATTGAATACAGATAACTAACGCAACTTTTAAAAATTTGACTAACAATTTCATCAGCCAAACGACTATCTTTAAACTCAGGAACTATTGCCCCCGCTAGAAAATAAGCACGATATTCATAGAAACCTCTATCCACTTTCGGATAATTCCAGTCGCCACAACCATCATCAAAATTTACCAAATTTTCGATAAACTCCTCTTTCTTCTCCTTCTCCACATCCTCCCGCCCAAACCAGAGCAAAATCACCTCTTTCCACTGCTTCTCAAAAATCCGATAAGTCCCCAACCCTGGATTATCGGGTACATGATGTAAAAAATAACCCCAATCATCTACCCCCAACGCGGCAAAATACTCCTGAAATGACGCATGATAAAACGCATAAACCGGCCGATCTGGGTTATCTGCATCTACCCCCACCTGATTTAATAAACCAATTTTTTCCGCCAATCTTAACAGCGAGTTTTCATCATCCCGTTCTCCCAAAAACTGACAGACAAAATTGTACCCCAAGCGAAATCGAGTCCGTTCTTTATCAATCGCTTCACGCGCCAACTGACTCAGCGCTTGTTCCAGGCTTTTTTTGTCCTCAAATTTAACGGAAAATTTATTTCTTTTCCACTCTTCTTGCTTCCATTTATATAGAGCTTCCACAAACTGTTTATACAGTTTCGCTTTGGTATCCGGTAATTTTCCGTCTCTTTCTTTCCAGGTAAAACAGAGCAAAGTTAATCGCAAAGGATTTTTAACTAAATCCTGAATCCGCTCTTTTCCCGATTCCTTTAATGCCGTACAAAGTTGCTCACCTCTGGCAATTTCTGTCCGCTCCGTTTCCCCCAAAGCGGTAAACCAACTATTAATAAACTGCTCTACCTGTACCGGATAGTCAAAATCTAACGTCCGGTAAACATCGAATTCAGCGAGAGGGTTACTGCCAGCATCCCACAAATTGAGCCGACAAGTAAGCAAAATTCGCGCTTTATTTAAAAAACCTGAATTGCTAATTTGTTTATCAATTTCAGAAAGTGGGTTGCTGATATCGGTGGCCATTTCATCAGCCCCATCGAGAAACAGCCACACTCGCCCTTGATGAAACTGCCCAATCAAATCATTTTTATCGGTTTCAGTAACACTGGCTTTACCCGCAATTTCCACGGGATACTGTAGCCATATTTCTAATAAATAATCCTTTAAATTTCCCCCCGGCAAATCTGCCAGCGACACCCACAAAACAATCGCATCCTCAATTTCTGCTGCTACCCAACGAGAGGCTTGCTGGAGTAAGGTGGTTTTTCCCGCCCCTGGTTCCCCTAAAATAACTAATCGCGTTCCTTTACTTTTGGGACTGTCGCCGCGTCGCAATACATTCTCTAAAAATTCATCATGCTGAAAGCTGCGGGTTATTCCGGTTTCTGCATACAAAGTAGAACCCCGTGCTGCATCAAGTTCTTCCCCTTCTTTTTGGCGACTTTTTTCTTTGCGTTCCACCAAGCCAAGGGGCACATAAACATCTTCTATTTTGGGCGCAATTCGTCTTATAGATTTGCTGCTGATGGCGTGTTGCTTTTCTAAGCGTTGCTGACAAAGAGATTTCCACCATCCTAATGTTGAAGTGGGCAAGCTTGCGCCCTCTGCTTTGCCCTGCCAAAACTTAATTTCTGTACCCGTGTGGTGATGTAGGGGAATTTGCTGCCGTAGGAGGGGGTTGGTGTCAATTTGGCGATCGAGAAAGCGAATCAGTGAATAGCTGCTGATCCAATTACCAATGGGTTCCCGTTCTGGCTGAAGTCCCTGTAACAAAGCTTCCGTGAGAATCCCGCGCGATCGCACTCCTCTGGGGGAGCATCCCGATTTGGTAAAAACAAAAATATTAAACTGCAAATTCGCCATTCAGGTAGGCACAACGCAGTTGTAACATTTGGGAAACACTTTCCGATTTCCACTGTGCGCCTGAAATTTTTAGCC
>NZ_JARFTR010000126.1:0-36435 GCF_029167235.1 Kamptonema sp. UHCC 0994
TCTCCCCCTCCCCCCCTCCCCTTTGATGCCGCGTAAATACCTTAACTCCTGAGAGGATTTTAATTTTTCCAGTCAATTCCAGCTTTAGTCCTTCATAATCAGAGGTAAGTCCGCTTGTTGGTTTAGGAAAAACATCGACGGCTCCAGCTTCGAGCAATTGAAATACATTATAAGTATCCTCTGCCTGAACCGAAGCACTGATTACTAAAATCGGTCGTGGGAACTTTGCCATCACTTCCTTGATGAATTCCAGACCATTCATTTGAGCCATGTGAAAATCAGTACAGATCACATCTGGCCGAACTTTTGGTATCACTGCCAATGCCTCTAAACCATTGCGAGCAGTTCCAACAACCTCAATTTCTGGCGACGAGGCAAATATTCTTTTGAGGACAATGAGGACAACGGGGGAATCCTCTACTAACAAAACACGAATAGGAGCCATCGTAGTCTATTTTGGCTAGTTTTGAAGCTGAAATTATATCTAAAATTATACTACATAAATGAGTGCTACACCAATCTGCCCAAGGTTTGCAACAACACTTCTTGATTGAAATTCCCTTTGGTAATGTAGGCATTTGCTCCGGCTTCTGCACCTCTTTTTTTATCTTCATCTGAAGCCAAAGACGTAACTAAAATAATCGGTAAATCATTATATTCTCTATGCTGTCGAATCTTAGCAGTCAGGGCTAAACCATCTAAATTAGGCATTTGTACGTCTGAGACAACAGCATCAAAAGCGCGAGTTTTTAACTTATTATAAGCATCTAATCCATCTACTGCTGTCACCACTTCATAGCCGGCAGCTTCGAGAATCCGCTTTTCTTGAGTGCGGGTAGCGATTGAGTCTTCTGCTAACAATATAAGTTGCTTTTTTGTGACAGGATCGGTTCCCTGCTCAGTCAGGGTAACTAATGGTGTGCGGGATACTGCTTGTTTGCGTATAGACTTAATCAAATCTTGGGGATTTAATACCATACAAACTTCGCCAGTACCGAGAATAGTTGCACCAGCAATATTACGAACCCTTTTGAGCAAATGACTTTGAGGTTTGAGTACAACATCTTGTTCATCGATCAGAGCATCCACAAATAATCCTAATTGCTCCTCACCAACTTTCAGGATGATACAAGGTATTTGTGCAGAATTAGCAATTAGCACTTGATTATTTTCCGTCTTTTTACTATTTTCTAACTCTCTGTTTTTCTGATTCAATGAATCCCAGACTTTATTATCTAGTTCTAGAAGATTTGCTAGTTTGGCAACTGATAGTGGCTCTCCATCTAGAACAATTGTTTCTCTACCTTCTAGCGGAAAAATATCAGACTGTGACACCAGTCTAGTTGTCTGTACAAACTCGACTGGTAAGGCGTAATAAATGTCACTTACAGCTACAATTAGGACGTGAGCAGTAGCGAGAGTGGTGCCGAGTAATAGCCGCAAAGTACATCCTTTTTCTGGTGTTGATTCTACTTGAATAGTGCCTTTTAGGGCTTCTACATTAGTTCTAACTACATCTAAACCTACCCCTCTGCCAGAGACTTCTGTAACAAATGTGCGCGTCGAAAAACCAGAAGAAAAAATCAGATGTTGAATTTGGCTAACGGTCATACTTGCGAGTTCTTCTTCTGTGCAAATACCACGTTTTATTGCCGTTTCCTTAATCTGGTCAATGTTTAAGCCTCTGCCGTTATCGGAGACTTCAATTATGATATTAGTAGCAGTATTGTAGCCTTTAATGTGAATAGTAGCGATCCGGGGTTTGCTCTTTTTTTCACGCTCTGCTGGTGTTTCAACACCGTGATCGATAGCATTCCGAATCATGTGCATCAGAGGGTCTTTCATTTCTTCAAGAATGCGTTTGTCGGCTCTGGTTTCGCCCCCTTCAATGATTAGTTCTATTTCCTTTCCTTCCTGTCTAGCTAAGTCTTTAACCATTCGGGGAAATAGATTAAAAATAGTAGACAAAGGCAGCAGTCGTAAAGTGCGAATACCTTCCTCTAATTCGTCAGCAATTAAATCTAGTCGGGCAGTATCTTCATAAACTCCTCTTCTTAAGCGATTGATGATAGTTCCTAAACTTTCTAAACGTTCTTCTGCATATTGGTAGTATTTCTGCAATTGCGCTATTGTCCCATTTTTTGCAGCGCTATTTTGGAGGTTTTCTATCTGGTTGGCCGCGAAGCGATTGATGAAGGCATTGCGGCTCCAATCTTCCCACAAGTTGGTAATTTCTTCGATTTCGGAGAGTCGGTGTGCAAGTCTAATTTTAGTAACTGTGAGTTCCCCTGCTTGCGTCATTAAAGCATCGAGATTTTGGGTGGGAACCCGAATAGTTTCGATGCGGTAAGCGGGAGATATGGTGATATTTGCAGCGGTTTTTGTAGCGAGTTGAGGCAGCTTTTGTTCTAGATTTGTCTGTAAGGTCGAAGAGTCATTTGCTAAAGTTGCTTCTATATAACTTTCTTGTGAAACTGAAGGATCGGTGTTTAAATTTACGTCTACAAAGTTTATATCTTCTATTTCTAACTCCTGTATTATTTGGGTTTTACTTTCCTCTATTTGCAGGTTTTCCTGCGAGTTAATTTCTTCTATTTCTCTGTTACCTTGGGGTGGAGTAGAAGCGCCCATCATTGAAGCAAGGATGTAAAAACTATTGATGCCAGAAGGTTCCCCTGTAACAGCTTCGTTTACAAGTTTGCGAAGAGCGTCTAAACCTTGAGAAAGGCGATCGCTAATTTCAGGAATCCAAGCTGTTTCCCCCCGTTTTACACTTCCCAAAAGATGCTCCATTTGATGAGCTAATGTTGATACATCTTTTACGCCTAACATCCCAGCATCGCCTTTAAGGGAGTGGGTTTCTCGCAGCAATTCTTCTAATTTAGCGGAGTCACTGGGGTATTTATCTAAATACAGAAATCCATCGTCTAGCTTCTGCAAATGTTCTTCGCTTGCAGTTTTAAATACATTTCTTAATTCTTCATCATCAACGATCATTTTTGGTAATGGGTAATGGGTAATGGGTAATGGGTAATTCTGCAATAAATATCCTAAACTACAGCTTTAAGTTCTAGTGCGGCTTCATTTAATTTTTGTGTACCAACTTTAGTTTGACTGATACCGCTAGCTGTTTGGGCCGCAGCTTGGTTGAGAGAATTCATCGCATCAACTACCTGTTCGATGGCAATTACTTGCTGTTTAGCGTTCATAGAAATTTGTTGAGAACTCAAAACGACATTGTTAATTGCATTTGCTACACTTACAAAAGCTTGCGCTGTTTCCTCCGCAATATTTACTCCAGCTTCAACTGTCTTGGTTCCCTCATCGGTAACTATCACTGTCGAATTAATAGCCCTTTGAATATCAACCACCAGCAGATTAATTTTATCCGCTGATTTTTTACTCTGGTCGGCGAGTTTGCGAATTTCTGCGGCGACAACAGCAAATCCTTTGCCGTGTTCCCCTGCTCGTACTGCTTCAACTGCGGCATTTAGTGCCAGCATATTAGTTTGATTTGCTAGATCGCTTACCAAAGTTGAGATATTACCAATTTGATCGGTTTGTTCTCTTAATTGTATAATTTTTCCTTGCATCTCTGACACTTTAATTTGCAATGTTGCCATCGCTTCCAAGGTTTTTCCTACAGCTTTTGTTCCACCTCCAGCAAGGTTTAAAGCTTCCTTTGCTTCACTGGCAGCACTTTCTATCTGCTGTGCAGTTGCCCTTGAAGATGCGCCCAATTCATCCATTGTCGTAGTGGTTTGATTAACTGAAGCTGCTTGCTGAGTTGCCATCCGTTCCTGTTCCTCGACCGTTGTTGCAATCTCAGTTGAAGATGTCGCGATCGCGCTGATTGCCTGATTAATTGTTTTGATAATACCTGATGAAATAAACCAAGCAATAACTACATCAAAAAGCAGTAGGAACACTGAACCACTTACTAGCGACACGATCAAAAAGTTTAAACTTGCTTGAGCTTCTTTCATTTTTTCGTTTAGAAAATATTGTTCGTTTTTGCTAAATATGACGCTTAACTCATCAAATTCTTTAACGAAATCAGTGGCTTGGCCTTGGTTAAATAAAGCGATCGCTTCAGCTCTTTTGTTCTGTTTAATCAAGCTAATACTTCTGTTAGCATAATCAGAATATTCATTGACAAGTTCAACCATTTTGTTTAACTTAATTAACTGTTCTGGTATTTTAATTAGCGGTTTAACGCTGTTAGCACTTGTGGTAGCCAATTGTAATCCTGTTTGATAGTCAGTCAAAAAAAAGTCATCTCTTTTAATAAGATAGCCGCGCAAGTTACGAATCATTTGCTCAGCACCTCGTGACATATTATTATTTGCAATGATAATATTTTGTACTCTTTCTACTTCCTTGAAAGTATTAAATGTTTCATTTACGGTTGAGTAAGTTAGCGCGACCAACCCCAGACATACAACTGCGGGAGTTGCATATCCTATTAACATCCGACTTCTGATTTTTAATTGATTAAACATTTGCAGCTTTTTCTTGAGTAAGTAATTTGATTGTTGAGGTCAACTTTAATTATACTTCCTAATAGTTGTTTGTTCACTGTAGATATTATTTCATAAACTCAATGACTCACAGGAGAGGTATATCGATAGTGTGAGCCATTTTATAGTATTGGTATTCTGCCTTCTATTTCTCAGAATTAAAACTCCCAAAAAGGCTTAATTTCTCCTTGACGGATTGTATTAGTAGCAGAGTGAGTATTACCTTTGAGTTCGTAATAATACTTATCTTCCAAAAAGTCAACGCTAATCCCAGAAGGTGCTACTAATTGGCGAAATTTTTCCTGAGTGTAATCTTGACCGTCAATGATTGCACCGCGAGGGTTAGCAACTAGCAATTTACCGTTAACTGCTACACAGTTAACCATATTTGGCCACCAAGCATAACCACTATAACCGAACATTGCCGGAATTTGGATAATTTGATCGTCTGTCAGTTGAAACTCTTTTTTTAACTTTGACAAAAGAGGGTTGATTTTTTCTTGTTGCAAATAAAGGTTATGCTGAATCAGCGATTTGTTATTGAGAGCCACACTAACTGTTGTTTGGGTGCTTAGATCGCGATTCACTATCGCATCATTGTAACCTTTTTGAGCTAGTTCTTCTAACAATTTTACTCCTGCTTCTGGACTCACAACTATTAATAATGGTTTGCCCGAATTGTTGGGTATAAAACTGATAATTTCATCAGCATTCCGAATTAAAAGCCAAGAAGTGTCAATGTCAACTGGTGGCCCTTGAACTTGCTGAGCTTTGATAAAATCAACTACCTCTGGATTGAGTGTAGCAGTACCAGAATTACCATAATAAACTCGACCCATTGGATATCCAGGAATGGGCGGTGTTACTTCTAAATTACCGTACCCATCTGCCCACTGATTGAGGATATCTAGCCGCCGCGATTCGCCGATTTTAAAAACCCCAAAGTCGGATTCTAACAGTGATTTATTATTATTGCCTTCGCTGTTTAGGGCTGAATTCAATGTGCGAATCCCAGATTTATCGGGAAACTGAACATAGCCAATTTCTTGAGTTTCTTGCATCCAAATACTATCACCTGGGGTTACTTTTGCTTTAGCGCCTGTCGGTTCTACTGCTTGCTTAATTTGAGATACAAATTCAGAATTTTCTACGCCGCGATCGCTTACATAAATTTCCTTGACTGCTGCTGTATTGGGGGACATGATCCAAGGTGATACTCCCATTTGAATTGTGTCAGAAGCAATTTCTTTGCCATTTTTAGCGGCTGTGGCTTTGAGGGCAATTGCACCATTCCAGTTGCGATCGCGAAATTGTTTAGCTTCTACACCTAACACAATCTCGCGGTCAAAAACTAGGGGCTTTTTACCGGAAATATCTACAATTTGCCAGCCATCAGTGGTTTTTTGGAAAACATTAATGTGGTTTATAGCGGCGGTATCAGCAGTGAGAAAGATTTGAGAACCGACAAATTCTTCTGATAGTTTCAATGCAATGGGAGCTAAATCTTGTACGTCCCGATCGCCATTTACTTTTTGATCTTGCCAATCGGGAATTCCTTTACGATCGTCATCATCATTGTTAAATAGTATCAGCGCCCCGCTAGATAAAGACCATTGTTCGCGTCTTTGTTCGTCTCGATCGTCAATTATGCCATCTCTGTTTGTATCGCCCAAAAAGGAAAAACCTAGAGGCGGTGTAACGCTAGTTGAGGGAATAGATAGCGGTGTAATGGTGGCGGGTTTGCTAACAGTTGCTTTTGCCTGTTTTTCTAACCGCTCCCTATTTTTAGCTTCTTCAATTGATCGTGCTAATTGCAATTCATAAGTGGCGACAGCAACATATCCCTGATATTCGATAGTTTTTTCAATTACTTTATCAGTTAGGAAAGATTCTTGAGGAATTTGGCGCAAAATTTCGATTGCTTCTTGCCATAAATTTTGCGATCGCTTCCAGGTAGCTGCGTTAGGGTTCGGTATGCGTCCAATTTCCACAGCTTGCCTTGCTAGTTTAGCAGCTTGCTGCCAAGTATTATTTGCTTTTTCTTCAATAAGAATGCTAGCTTCAACTGCTTGAAGATTTTGGATAGAATTTTCGGACTGTTGGCGCTGGATTTCTTCTCTCCAGGGTTCTGGAAAGAGAGTGCGATCGCTATTTTGGGTGAGTTTATTTAAGTCAGCTTTGAGGCGATCGCGCAGTTTATAAAGTTCTGGTAGCGATCGCGCAGTCGGAGTCGCCTCTTGAAGCTGGTAGGTTTGGATCGTTGAGTTGACGGAAGATTGAGCAAGTGTGTGGGGGACAGCAACCCAAACGATACTAACCACGACACCGAAGGCATTGACGAGAGCGATCGCAACGTACCGAATCCAGCGCATTAGTTTATCCTCAGCTACTAAGCTAAATCTTAGCAGGATTATGCACTCATAGCGGTTTTCAGCCTGTTAACAGTTAACTATTAACCTTTAACTGTTAACAACTAACAAATTTCATGCTTAAATCTAGCCAAGTTGAACGGGTAATGGGAGCACTGGTTGAAATGTAGTCTACCCCAGTTTCAGCTACACTTCTAATTGTTTCTAAGCTAATATTTCCAGAGGCTTCGATTTTGATTCTTCTGCTATGCTGACGAATAATTTCAACTGCCTGACGCATTAAGTCAACCGACATATTATCTAACATGATTATGTCTGCTTCATGTTTTAAAGCCGTCTCTACTTCTGCCAGAGTTTCTGTTTCTACTTCTACTGTTAAAGGATAGGGAATTGTGAGCCTAATCCGAGCGATAGCTTCTCCAATTCCCCCCGCAGCAGCAATGTGATTATCTTTAATCATTACTCCATCATCTAACCCCATCCTGTGATTCCGAGCACCGCCAATTTGAGTGGCATACTTTTCTAATATTCTCAATCCCGGTGTTGTTTTGCGGGTATCTACCAGTTGCACTGGCAAATCGGCTATTTGATCGACATATTTGCGAGTAAAAGTAGCAATGCCACTGAGACGCATAGCTAAGTTCAATGCTACTCTTTCTCCCGTTAATAAAGCATCAAAATTGCCCGAAATTTCTGCAATAATTTTTCCTTTTTCACACCATTCTCCTTCTGAGACTTGTGGGATAAAGTTGACATTGCTATCTAAAAGGTAAAATACTCTGGCAGCGATCGGTAATCCCGCAATGACTCCAGACTCTTTAACTATCCATTTAGCTGTGCTCTGGATGCTTTGAGTGGGAAATAAGGCTGACGTGGTGCGATCGCCCCTACCGATATCCTCTACCAGCCAACTTTGTAACAGCGAGTCTAACACAATCCAAGGAGGAAGCGGAGAAAAAGATTTAATCATTATCCATCAAGGAAGAAAGACTCAGTTTACCAATTAGCAATTAGCAATTAGCCATTAGCAATTAGCAATTAGCCATTACCAATTACCAATTACCAATTACCAAAACACTAAGACTCTTTTCCTTCATTGCTGGAAAAGAGCCTTAGTTTTATATTATCCTGGCACCGAGCTATTTTTCCAGGCAGTTACCCACCAAGTATCTTCGCCGCAGCAGCGTTTAACATCCGAGTTCGGGATGGGATCGGTGTGGTTCCACCGCGCCATTGGCACCAAGAAAGCTTTTTAAACTCTCAATGCTTTTGGGCGTTAAGCTAGATGCTTTACTTGCCTCTCTTTATCTGAGGTAAGTTGCATCTTTTTTGCTTCACCTTTAATAACCTAGCAAGTTTTCCCAACTGTGTCAACCCCTTTCTGAAATTTTTTTCAACGGTCGATCGAGAGTTGCAAACTCATAGTCCGCGCAGGCGGACTTAGTTTGTATAGCCGCGATTTCCAATCGCCAGGACAAGTATAGTTTTAAGATCATACTTAGTATTACTTGTCAAGACTTTTTCCCGACTTAGCCCCAGATTTATCCCTACCTACAGACAAATAAAAGGCAAACCCTTGTTTAGCCGTTGCGGGGTCAAGTCCAGTCTGTACAAAACTGCTGACAGGACTCTGAGTAATACTACCATCGACAGCATTGCCATTCTCCTCTTCCCCACCTATCTCTTTAATGCCATTCCAATTCATGTAGGTATTTTGAAGACTGCGGAAGATTTCTTGATAAATTTGGCTTCTGACGCGATCGCCCCTTTTCCCATCCTCCAGTTTAATATCATCTACAAAAAAGCTAATATGCAATTCAAGATAAACCGAAGAATCATCGTGATTCATTCCTATCATCCTGATTTGCGGTTCTTGCCATTTTTTCCTCGGCACTTTCAACTTCTCTTTCAACCATTTAATTATCTCTATTACATAATCATCTAAGCGAGTTTCGTCAGCTTGAGGATTAGAAATTTTTTGAGACAAGCGTTGCGCCCTTCGCTTCAGCAAATTAATCTTTCGCTCCCATTCATCTGAAATGAAGAATTGATCCTCATCCAGCAAATTAGGATCTCTGAGCCAAATTCGATACCACTGTCTAATTAACTCAATCAGTCCCTCTTCATTATATTCTTCAAAATTAACAATAACACCGCGACCTTCCGTTTCCTCGCTCACTTGAAAACCTATGAGTTCTAAAATTGCTTGATATTCCTGTTGAACATTTTCTCTTTCATCTTGAGTTAAACCTCCTTTCTCAGCGAATTGTACAGTCACAACTAAAGATTCAAGAGCTTGTTCAATTTCCTCTAATTTTAAATTAACTTCTTGTTCAGCAACTAGGCGCAATTTGCCAATTTCTTGTTGTTCCCATAGATTCACATCACTTTCTTCAGCATTATAGTATTTCTCAATTACCTCCAATTTAGTATCAATATCTCCGAGCGTATCTGGATGAGCTAACACAATTGCTTGCATCATCTTCTTGGATTCCTCAAAATTACCCTCAGAGGGTATTTCTATTTCTAGAGAGTGATAGTATAAAGAAGTAGGGCGGCTTAAATTAGTTAGTTTTTGACCCTGCAAAACACTATTGGGAATATAAACATCACAATGGTTACTAAATATATAAAGCTGAGTTACTCTGATCCCAATCCGGCGCAGCATTCCAATTGAGCCATCTTCAAGGAGCAGAACGTCACCAAATCTGAAAGGAGTATCTATGAGTAAAACAACCCCACTAAAGAAATTAGACAAAATATCCTGAAGTGCAAAACCGAGAACAAAAGTAGCGCCACCCAGCGCTACCCAAATTCCACTTAAATCAACCCCAAAGGAGCTGAGCAAAAGCACACCGCCAATCATGTAAATAATCACAGGGACAACGGCCGAGAGGATGGGAAGCAAGACATCATCCCACATCGCTTCAGTTTTTTTAGTGTATTCTTTTAGGTAATAGATAAAAACTTCGACAAATAATTGCACCAACCAATAACTAATAGTGGCAATTGAAATCGGTCTCAGGATATGTTCTAATACAGCAAGAATATCAGCAGACACTAATTTGCCGATAGTAAATTTTAGACTATAAATAGTGAGGATGACCAGGATAGGATAAGAGGAAACACTCAAGGTGACGAGGGCAATATCCTGCTCAAATTTACGAAAAATGGGGCGCAAAATATAAAACAAGAATACATATAATACTCCTGTCACCAGAGCGTTAATTAGCAAAATAAGCAGGAACTTGACCGCTATATTCAGCGTTTCAAATTGATGCAATATATTTTCCAACATAGAAGTTACTACCTCAAATAAATTACGTTAATTTTTGGGCGGGAAACTCAACCATAATTAATATTATTAGTTGGAGCGACTAATAGCCGAATTTTCTCAAACTTGAAATTGATAAAGGTATATAAATTCTTCAGAAAACTGGCGATCGCTCCTACTATTTTACCTTATTCTACTACCAGTTTTAACCCTGGAAGCAATCGCTCTAAGTTTTTCAGTGATTTAGCTTGCCAAGGCATTATTTTTGAACCTATAACCACCAATTGAGTCTTCTTTTTCCGCATACCCAGTACAAACTTCGACAGCATACTGATCCCAGAACTATTGAGGAATCCTAATTCTTTGACATTTAATGTTAGTGTTGAGGATGCTAAACCAGCTACTTCATCGAGCAACTTAACAATTGGAGCATAATCCTTGGGCCCTCCTAGACTGATTTCCCCTTTAAAATAAACTGTTGAGGATGTTGGATCGTATTGAACCTGATAGTCCTCACCCTTGACTTCTTGATTACTCATAGGTTGTGTGTCTTTTTTTGTTTAATGGTCTAAATTCATCACTTAAAATTATACAACAATTTGAGCCATTGTAGTAACAATAATAATTTGTGGAGCGCTGGGTTCTGACTCAAATTTCCAGCCTAATTTTGCTGAATAATCATTGATTATAGTCAGCAAACCTAAGCCCGAAGCTTCACTTTGTTCGGATGCGGCAGCTTTTTCAATCTGTTGAACATATAACTCGTTAAGATCGGCAGATAGTAATTCTTCAATAAATGCTTGGAATTTCTCAATTTTTTTAGAATTAATACTATTCTTCGTGAAAATGATAGCAGTGACTCGCTCTAAGTCTTCCAGAAAATGAATCCCAAAATTAACTCGCTTGTGTTTACTAAATTCGTTAAATTTCATGGCATTTTCTAAGAGTTCATTTCCGATATAACTCACAGCATTTTTCATGGCTTTGATCCGTTCTTCTCCTCGATCCTCATCTTCATCAATTGGCAAAAGATTTGAGAAATAGTCAGCCAAAAAGTAAGCAGACAAACGGCAATTACACCACATCTTTTCGCTGGGATTAAAACTGTGAGTAAAGCTCAATTCTAAATAATCATGAAGGGGAAAATCATTAATAAACTCTCCAAAAACTTGACTCATATCTGTCTCCTATTAATTGAGATAAAGCAGCTTTGACCTTAATTTACAAGACAAAATGTTCGCGTTTGACCTAGAGAGATCATTTCCCAAAAAATCTAAATTTCTTCTTTGTCTTCACTGTCTCCTTAACTTCCTTTAAGGGTTCCTCTTCCTCCAATAATTCTTCTTCCTCCAAAGGTTCTTCTTCCTCCAAAGGTTCTTCCTCCTCTAATTCTTGCAAATTATTAGAATATTCTTGTTTGATTATAACTAAAGTAATATCATCAAACACCTTTTGTAAACCAATAAATTCTTTTACGTCATCAATTATAGCTTGCTTAACTTCTTCAGCAGATTTATCCCAATTTTGACTAATAACCTCGCATAATTTTTCAATGCCATATTGTTTTTTCTGGATGTTATAAGCTTCAGGAATTCCATCAGTATAAAGGACAATTCCATCTCCCTCTTTCAATTCAATAGTAGTATGATTTATAAACTCAATAATTTCCTCGTCTAACCCAATTGGAAAACCTAAATTCATGGTGTTAATACGCTCAACATAACCCCCTTTTCGCACTACAATAGTTTCCTCATGCTGACCGCTGATACTTACTCTACCTTTTGTATAAGTAAGAATGACTAATGTCAAATTCTTCTCAGAATTCATCCTGCGGACATTTTTATAAATAGTACGGTTGAGGGCATCTAAAAATTTAATAGGATCGAGTTCTCGAATTTCTTTAAGAGTTCGGACTGCTGTTTGCGTCATTACCATTAAAATGCCACTTTCGAGTCCGTGTCCAGTGACATCACCGATGCCAATTGTGACAACTCCATCTACATAAAGAACGTCATAGTAGTCGCCACCTACTTCATCAGCAGGTTCCATATATCCTGCAATTTCTAAACCTTCGATCGCGTCTAATTCATCTGATGTAGGCAGAATCATCTGCTGCATTTGACGCAGCATATCTAGTTCTTTCGCCATACGGAAGTTTTCAGCTTGGAGAATTGCTTCAGCTTCGTTGCGCTTGAGAAGATTTACATAAGCTTTAGAGTGATAGCGGATACGGGCGATCAGTTCTGCTTTATCTGGGAGTTTAACTACATAATCATTAGCGCCTAATGCAAAAGCTTTGGCTTTGATTAGAGGTTCTTCTTTACTAGAGAGAACGATCAGCGGAACATATCTTGTGGGGGCATTTTTAGCTCGCAAAAAGCGAACTAAAACCAGTCCCTCCATTTCCGGCATAACTAAGTCTTGTAAGATCACAGTTGGCTGACATAAACGAGCGACTTTAAGTGCCTCGGTAGGGTTGCTACAGTAATGAAAGGTGATATCTTTTTCAGGAAGCAGCATTCGACGAACGGCTTCGCCGATCATTGGCTGATCGTCGATGAGCAAGACTGTAATTGGATCTTCTATCATTGAATTCACTTCCTTTTAATACACTAACTAGAAGATAAAAAGTAAAACGTAACTAAGTAACTAACGGTTTATTGCTAATTGCTCAATCAAAGTAGAAGCGATGGCATCTAGTGGTAAAATTTCCACCGCAGCGCCCAATTCTACGGCGGCTTTCGGCATTCCATAAACCACACAACTTGCCTGATTTTGAGCAATGGTATGCCATCCCTTTGTACGTAACAAATTTAGCCCTTCCGCTCCATCTCGACCCATTCCTGTTAGTAGCACCGCAGTTCCTTGGCGATGCCAATAATGAGCGATACTTTTAAAAAATACATCAACTGAAGGACGATAGGGATAATCAATCGGGTTTTTCGTATAACTTAAGCAGAAATTTGGTTGCAATGAAAGGTGATCGTTTGTGCCGGCAACTAATACTTTTCCTATTTCTAAACGACTACCTTCTGATGCTAGCTCCACACTCAAAGGCGTTTGTTCATTCAGCCATTCTACCAAACTAGGAGTAAATTGTGCATCTACGTGCTGGACGATAGCTACTGCTGCGCCAAAGTTTGCTGGTAAACGAGAAAGAATCTTTGCTAGAGCATTTGGCCCTCCAGTAGAAGAGCCGATCGCGATTAAAGGAGGAACACGGGGTGCCAGGGGTGAGAATATAGAGTTAGGATTTTGGGTTGGGATTCTAGATTTAGAAACTGCTGTTGATTTACCAATCAGTTTACTAATAGTTACAATTTTTGCCAGCATTGCTTGGGCGGCTTCTGGATTACCGCTAGCTCCTAAAACTGGTGTACTGACAGCATCTAATGCTCCATATCCCATTGCTTCAAATACTTTAGAAGCATTTTTTTCAACGCTAGCTGTTACTATTACAATCGCGCAGGGATAATTCTTCATAATCTGGCGAGTTGCCTCTACTCCATCCATGATGGGCATTATCAAATCCATCAGAATTATGTCAGGGGTATCTTGGGCGCATTTGCTAACTGCTTCAGCGCCATCACGAGCTATCCAAACTACTTGATAGTCTTTGACAGTCATCAAAACGCGCCTTAGCGTCTCTACTGCTATTACCATGTCGTTAACAATTGCGATTCTCATATTATTGGTTAGTGGTTAGTTGTTAGTGGTTAGTGGTTAGTTGTTAGTGGTTAGTTGTTAGTTGTTAGTTGTTAGGGTTAATGCTTGGGTTGTCGGACTTATGCTCACAGTACGGCCGCTATCTTGGTAATTCCTTTACCGCCCAGATGGCGGCGTTATGGATAGTTTTGTGTAATTCCTAGGTTAGTAGTATTAACAACCAACAATCAACAATCAACTATTAACTACTAACCAATAACAACTAACCACTAACCAATAACTAATGACCAATCAAATCGTAGACGGCATTTACCAATGTATCGTCCTGAAAACTAGCTTTTGTTAAGTAATAATCTGCTCCCGCTTCTAATCCACGTATGCGGTCTTCTTCACGGTCTTTATAGGAGACAATAATTACCGGAATTGAGTTCAACTTGGGATTGTTTTTGATCTTGGTGGTAAACTCAATTCCGTTCATGCGGGGCATATCAACATCACTCACTACCAAATCGTAGTGATTTGTAGAAACCGCGTGCCAACCTTCCATTCCATCGACCGCCACATCAACTTTGTAACCTTTATTTTGTAATAATTTGCGTTCCATTTCTCGCACAGTAATGGAATCATCGACAACCAAAATACTTTTCCGACTGTCTACCACCATCTGCTCGGAACTGCTAATAACACGGTTTAATTGGCTGTTATTAAGCAGATTATTAACAGAACGCATCAAGTCAGAAGCATCGACAATTAAAATTGGAGAACCGTCTCCCATCAGAGCCGCAGCACTAATATCCTGAACCTTACCGAGTCGAGGGTCTAATGGTCTTACCACTAGATCGTGCTCGCCCAAAAACCGATCTACTACCAGTCCGTAGTAGTCTGATTGTTCGCTGATAACTACGACAGATAAGGTTTCGGATTTGGGCGGAGGTTGTTTTAATTCTAATACTTGATAAGCAGCTACTAAGCCGATATTCTTATTATCCATAGTGAAATATTGGCGATTTTCTACAGAGGCAATCTCTTTTTTATTTACATTAACAATTTGCTCAATTCGAGCTAGAGGAAAGGCATAAGGTTCGCCAGATATTTCTACTAATAGAGTGCGGACAACGGAGAGAGTCAATGGCAATTGGAAGTGAAAAGTTATGCCTTTTCCCAAAGTAGAAAGAGCTCTCACTGTTCCTCCCACTTCGTGTGCCATGCTTTTAGCAATATCTAAACCCACCCCCCGCCCGGAAATTTCAGTGACTTGTTTTGCTGTCGAAAATCCTGGTAAAAACAGAAATTCCATCAGTTCACTTTCGCTAAGCTGAGCTACTATTTCGGGTGTCGCTAGACTTTTATTAATAATTTTTTGGCGGAGCCAATCAAAGTTAATTCCCCTCCCATCATCAGTGATAGTAATTGATAGCATTCCTCCTCGATGAACTGCTTCTAACCGCACGGTTCCTTCTGCGGGTTTACCTGCGGCTATGCGCTCTTCTGGAAGCTCAAGACCGTGATCTATAGAATTTCTTAAAATATGGGTGAGGGGAGCTTCTAGTTTTTTAATAATATCCCGATCTACTGGGGTAGCTTTGCCAAAAATTTCAAATTTCACTTCCTTATTTAGCTTCCTCGCTAAATCGCGGATCATGCGGGGAAAACCCTGCACACCATCGGCAAACGGACGCATATTAGATTGAATTACTTCCTGATAGAGGCGATCGGAAAGATTGCTAGTGCGACGCGCATATAATTCTAATTCGATCAGACGATCGCTTAAAATCTGACGGCATTCCCGCTCCTTTGTCCGAGCAGCTACTAAATAGCTCTCCGTATCTTGGTGGTGATTAACTGCTAGAGTTTGCTGAAAAATCTCTAAGATTTTCGATAATTCTAATTGGCGTTTCTTGAGAATTGTCAGAGAATCAGCAAAAGGTTGAAGCCAATTTGCTTCGATTAGAGATTCACCAGCTAAACCCATGATCCGGTTTAAGTTGTCGGCACTTACCCGTACAACGCGATCGCTAGCGGTACTATCTGCTGTGGGCAATTTTGCTTGCTCCACATAGCTAGATGTTGACTTAATCATCGAGTTGGTTTCATGGGACTTATTTTGAGTATTTAGTTGTGCTCGGATAGTACCGGGAGTGGCAACAACGATTTCTTGTTTTTGTCCCGCAGTTGTTTTTCCCTGAGTTTCCTGCTTTGAGGGTAAATCTTGAGAGCGCACTGGTGCGACTCCTGGTGTCAACAAAGCAGCAATTTCCTCTCTGGTAGTTTCAATCTCCTGTCGATTTTCCTTAACCCAACTTTGCCCTTGCTGACTGATATTTGTCAGCAGATCGACTCCATGTAGCAGCACATCAACTTCATCTGCCTCTAGAGTAATCTTTTGGTTTTGTGCTGCTACAAAACTGTCCTCCATAACGTGAGCTAAATTAACAGCAGCATCCAGGGCAACAATGCGGGCGGCTCCTTTAACAGAATGGGCTGCCCGCATTAAAGACTCTAAAACTTTGGGAGACCCTGGTTGACTTTCTAGAGCTAAAAGTCCCTCGCTTAAAACAGCGGCTTGGGCATCTACTTCTAGCTTGAATAACTCTAACATTGAAGTATCACCGATGGTTAACATCTCATCGGCTTCTAGAGCATCTTGACTATATTTATTAGCGGTTGTTTGTTCTTCTGTGATATATTCTTGGTGGGAAATTGGTAGAGTAGTTATAGTTGGTATATTGGCAAAAACAGTTGTCTGTTTGCTGTTCGCCTCATCTTCTAAACCTACTTCTAAACTTGAGATTTCTGGATTTGCAGGCAAGCTTTTAAATTCTAACTTTGACTGAGAAACGGATGGCGTGCCTGATGTCAGTAGAGTGTCAATGCTATTTGTAAGTAGGGCGATATTTTCTTGATTTTCTGAAATCCAACTGTCTAAGTTTTCTTCCTTGAGACGGCTAATATTGAGAAGTAAATCGACCCCTTGTAGTAGTACATTAATTTCATTATTACCTAGTGCAAAGCTTTGCTTCTGGGCGCGATCCAGGGAATTTTCTATAACCTGAGCCAGGTTAATAGCTGCATCAATTTCAACAAGCCTAGCGGTTCCTTGAATCGCATTAGCAATACGCATCAATGACTCCAGCTTTTGCCCAGACTGCGGTTCGGTTTCCAGGGATAGAAGACCCTGGTTTAATATAGCTACTTGGGCTTCCACCTCCTGCTGGAATACGTCTAGCATTGTAATATCGCTCATAATATCCTCCTATTTAAGGCATAAAATAATAAATCGGAATCGAGGTAATTCACCTTATGTCCCTGCCAAAGAATCACCCCTTTTGTATAAGCTTCTGATGCTTTTGAAATCACTACGGGTGTATTTTGTAATTCCCTAATCGGAAAGCGATGAATACCGCAAACTTCGTCAACGATGAAAACCCAACGATTCTCTTTCTTTGCCACAACGATCATCCGTTTAGCCGCAACAGAAGTAGGACGTTCTGAAGAGTTAACGTTAGCTTGCAGATCGAGAAGATGGCTGAGGGAAACACACATTAGAATTTCACCTCTAATGTTGACCAAACCCATAAACAGTTCGCTGTTGCGGTGAGGTAAGGTATGAATTACACAGGGATCTGTTACTTCCTGAAGTAACCTGACTGGCACAGCCAACCATTCACCACCTAACAGACAGATCACGACTGATATCGTTTCTCCTGAAGGAACTATCGTCCCACCAAGTTGTATTTTAGAATAATCAGGCTGACTTTTTGCCAGTATCTCAGTCCACTCGTTTACATACTCTGGTGGTGCTTCCCTTTCTAATAAACTGCGTCCGGCGGCAGAATAAACGGGGCAGTTCCGACAGTGTATTACTGCTTTGAGTTGTTCGCAGGAACGATCGCCCTCAACTCCTATTTTGTTCCAGCAATCATTACTCATAACTTTCTTTTCTACCTAGTTTACTGTAGAACCATCAGCTTTAACCAACATTGTAACCAGAGATTCGCTGGCGTAAGCCTTGGGCCGTTTCGTTCAATTCCCTAATTGAATTGTTAATCTCACGTAGAGATTGAGTTGTTTGCGAAGAAGCTTCACTTAACTGCATCATTCCTTCACTGATTTGATTTGCCCCCTCGGACTGTCCTTCCATGCTATTACTCACCTGTTGAAAGCGAGGAGTTAAAGTTTGAACCTGCACAATAATAGACTCTAATTTTGCGCCAATATTACGGACATCTTCCACTCCCAGTTCTACATCTTTGGTGAACTTATCCATTTCCATCACCCCTGTAGAAACTGCTCCTTGCATTTCTTTGACCATGTTTTCAATATCAAGGGTAGCAACTGCTGTTTGGTCGGCTAGGCGGCGAATTTCACGGGCAACTACAGCAAATCCGGTTCCGTACTCTCCAGCTTTTTCGGCTTCAATTGCCGCATTTAATGAGAGTAAATTAGTTTGATCTGCTACTTTGGTAATTGTAGTAACAATGCCGTTAATACTGTTAGCTTTATCACTAATTATTCCCAGTTTTGATGAAATCGTATTAGTCGCATCCGCCAACGTCCGCATAGTTTTTTCCATGTGTATTAAGTCTTTTTGACTATCCGCCGTCCCCTGAGCCGTTGCTTGCGATGTATATTCAACTTCATCCATAGTCTTGACCAGTTGTGAAGATGTCGCAGCAATCTCCTTGACTGTAGCAGCCATCTGATTAGTGGAAACCGCCTGTTCAGTCATCGTTGCTTCCAGTTGCTTGCCAGAAGCGGCGATTTGGGTGCTAGAACTGGTAATTTTAATCCCAGATTGCTGCACCTGTTGGATTAATGAACTCAAGTTTTTTGCTAGGTTGAAGATCATATACGTCACCACTAAGGCAATAACTGTAATGGCTATAGATGATAAATTTATTAACTTAAGTGCCCTTTCTGTGTCATCACTCAGCGCTTTCAACGAGTCTTGCTCAATTTTGGAAAATTCTTCATTTATTCTATCGAATTCTCCCAAATTGTTTTTTGATTCTGCCAGGTATGTATTTATTGCCTCTTGTAGCTTACCTTCATCTCTCAAACGGAAAGTTCTTTTTGAGAGTTCTTCAAATTGAGTTTCTAGCTCCATCATCTTACTAAATTTTTCTTTTTGTTGGGGATTTGGATGTTCGTCAATTAGTAGTTCTACCCCTTTCCTTGCTTCCAAATACTTATTTTGCTGGATGTCAAAAGATTGTAACGCACCCTCAGCATTGCCCACAAGTAGATAGCCGCGAACTTGCCGAGCCATCAACGAAACTCTCAATATCATTTCCTTTGTCCCTAGAAGCGTATTCCGCCCTATTCTTGTTTTATGATAAAGGTCGAGCGAGCGAGAAGCATTTACATATACTAGACCGCTCAAGACTATGAATAATACCGCAGGAATCGAATAGGTAAGGAGAAGGCGTGTTCGGAAGTTCATTTTGTTGTCAACCATGATAATTTTCTTGGAAATCTAATGGGGTGAAAATCTAAATTTGGATTGATTTTTTTAAGTCACGCAGTTGCAACTTTAAAGCGAGAGATTTCTTGACGCAAACCTTGTGCGGCCTCATTTAATTGGCTAATCGCACCATTAATCTCACCTAAAGACTCCGCTGTTTGCGATGAAGCTTCACTGAGCTGCACCATAGCCTCGCTGATTTGTTGAGCACCCTGTGACTGATCCTCCATGCTATTACTCACCTGTTTAAAACTAGGAGTTAGGGTTTGAACTTGCCTAATAATTGACTCTAATTTTTCGCCAATATTACGAACATCTTCCACCCCCCCTTCTACATTTTTGGTGAACTTATCCATTTCCATCACCCCTGTGGAAACTGCCCCTTGCATTTCTTTTACCATGTTCTCAATATCAAGGGTAGCAACGGCTGTTTGGTCGGCTAGGCGGCGAATTTCACGGGCAACTACAGCAAAACCAGTTCCGTACTCTCCAGCTTTTTCGGCTTCAATTGCCGCATTTAATGAGAGTAAATTAGTTTGATCTGCTACTTTGGTAATTGTGGTGACAATGCTGTTAATGCTGTTAGCTTTATCGTTAATTACTCCCAGTTTTAACGAAATATTACCTGTTGCCTCTGCCAATTTTCGCATAGTTTTTTCCATCTGCATCAGGTCTTTTTGACTTTCACCTGCTGACTGTCCAGTTACCTGCGATGTGTGTTCGACTTCATCCATTGTCTTGACTAATTGTCCAGAAGTGGCAGCAATTAATCTCGCTGTGGCGGCTACCTGATTGGTAGAGGCAACTTGTTCGGTGATTGTGGCTTCTAGTTCTTTCCCAGAAGCAGCAATTTGGGTGGCAGAAGAGGTGATTTGAATGCCGGATTGTTGCACTTGGCGGATTAAACAACTCAGATTTTCTGTCATAGTTCGGAAGGCTGTTTCTAATTTTCCTACTTCATCCTGTTCCCCTGTATCCCTGACGCTAGTAGTCAAATCTCCCGTTGAAATCTTTTCTGCCACTTCCACCACTCTAGCTATCTTTGCTCCTAGTGGCTTGGCAATTATATTACTAAAATACCAACCAAAAAGGATAGCAATAATTGGCGCAATCAACACAGACAAGCCCAGCACAAACAAAATTGAAGCACTATCTTTTTTTGCACTTTCTGTGGCATTTTCTGCTAGTTTTTCATTGAATTGTAGAAGGTCTAAAAGCATATTTGTTGCTGTTTCGTATGCCGGATCTAACTTCCTAAATGATTGGTCTCTCATTACTTGCAAAATATCGCCAGCATTTTTGGCGGCGGCAAACTCTGGAGAATTAATTCTTCCTTGAAGTGCCAAATCTAACTGAACTTGTCCGGGGTTAACTATACCTAGTTGAATGAATTGGTTGTGTAACTGTTCAAATTCTTTCTGTGTCGCTGTCCAAGTATCCCAGATAGATTTAAGTTTGTTGTGAATTTTGTCTTCTTCGGATGTGCGAGGGAGTTGGTCGTAGACACTAAATCCATCGTTGATATCCTTAAAGGCATCCTCTATTTTTTTTAACTCTTGCTGTCTTTGCTCCAAAGTTAGTGCTACAATAATCAGAGCTTTATCTGAAGCATTTACCCTAGTCTGTGCTTCATTAACTTTCCATAAAGAAACCGTGCTAGGAAAAGCATTGCCACCAATAGTAACAAGGTCGCTGCTCAATTTTGTGCTTCCACTCCAGCCGATTATACCTACAATTAATACCAGAGAGCCGATGAACAGAAATGCGCTTACTAGCCGCGTTTGCAAACTCATATTTTTAAACATTAGTCAACCTTTTATTCGTAGTGGTTTATCGGTGTATGCTTTCCCTTAATCAATATATAACAAATTGGCTCAACAATGTCTACCTAACCTAAGATTTCTCTAGGCGTTGAATTCGCTGTCGCAGAACGGCTGCTTTCGCAGTATCGCCACGATGTTCTGTTAGTAAAGTTAGATGCAAGAGCGCATCATAGTTATTAGGTGCGAGGTAAATCGCTTTTTGGAAACATTGCTCTGCCTGTTTTTCCATCCCTTTTCCTTGGTAAACTTCTCCCAGTAAAATATAAGCTTCAACACAGACACTATTTTTCTTGAGATAGGTTTCACAGATGTTTGCGGCTTCATTTAATTGTCCAGAATCAGCTAATTTGCGGGCTTTTTCTAGGTAAGAACTTTCCTGTTGAATAGAAGCTTTAGTCTTGATTGTTTCCTGGTTGGATGTCGTACTTTCTCCACCAAAAACGGCGACAGAATTTTGATTTTCTTGGTTAACTATAACTTGATTTTGTTTTGTAACTCCTATAGATTTTTCACTCAATTGAGGCAATTTTGTTTTCTTTTCTAGGCAGGTAGAAAAATTTAGTTGATAGTTATTCTTTTCTATTTTTCGATAAGCGAAAGCAAACGGATGTTTGATCGATACAAAAGAGGAGTCTAATAGCTGTCCTTTCTCTGCGTGTCCTAAAAATAGCAGCCCTTCATTCCTTAATAAACCATTTAAAGTCTCCATTGCTTTAACTCTAGCTAAATCATCAAAATAAATTAAAACATTCCGGCAAAAAATTATATCATAAGGATTTTTGTCTCTGAGAAAATTTCGATCTACTAGATTCCCCTGTATAAAATTAACCGCATTTTTAACTGAGTCCTGCAAGTGATATCTATTGTCGGATTTAGTAAAGTAACGGCTCTGAAATTCTAGGTTTTTGACCCGAAATGAGTTTTGACTGTAAACGGCTTCTCTCGCTTTATTTAAAGAGATTTTGCTAATGTCAACAGCATCAATTTGAAACTGATTAGACATCAAGCCAGAATTCAGAAGGCTCATGGCAATTGAGTAAGGTTCTTCCCCAGAAGAACAGGGTACGCTTAACACGCGCAATCTGCGGTAACTTTGCTTTAGCAACCACTCGGATCTAATATAATGCTCTAAAAAAACAAAGGGTTCCCAATCTCGAAAAAACCAAGTTTCAGGAACAATTAATAATTCAATCAGTGCATCGATTTCTGGAGGTGATATTTGCAACTGCTGTAGGTAAGTTTGCAAATGGGGAAAATTCCCAGCTATCATCCGTTTTTCTACAGCTCTGGAAATTTCCTTAGAGCCAAGAATACTGGCAGACCAACCAATTTTATCTTTCAGAAGTGACTCAATTTGGGCTTGTATTATCTCTGCCATTGTTTTTTCCTGCTAATAAATATTGGTGCTGCGAGTCAGACAGCAAATATTCTAACCTAATGCGCTGAATCATTCCTTTGTCGTCCATAATCATTTCTCCTAAATAAGCTGGAGCTTCATTTAATTGCGTTCCAGCATCGATCAAATCACTATCTGGCTTATTTAAAGTTTCCGTAACTCGTTCCGCCATCAAGCCTATACAACGCTTGGCGTTATCCTTTCCAAAGTAATTTACCATAATAATTCGAGTGCTCAAGTAGGAGCAACTAGGCTGTCCCTGAATTAAATGGCACAGATCGATAACTGGTACGATCGCAGAGCGATATTGAAACATACCCGCAACATAATCGGGCATTTGGTGAGTTTTTCTAAGAAGGACTCTGGGTATAACTTCGACCACCTGAGAAGTATCAAGGGCGTAAAGATTTTTACCTACATAGAACAATAGCATTAACATTGGCAGCACCCCACGATCTAAGAATATCAATATTTGCTAAGACAATTAAAAAACATGGAGGATTTCATCTTCCATATACTTATTTTTATTCTACATTGTTCTAAGGGAAAATAACTCCTAGATCGCGCCGAATCTTCTATCTCTCTCAAATCCGGCGCTCCCCTTTTCACTTACTTATTGTTACTATAGGAGTTTATCTCCCGTAAATAAAGGGCGATTCTTCTTTAACTTAGACAGATTATTTTTAGCCACCAAATTATCTGGATAAATCTTCAGCACTTTTTCATAGACTTGTTCTGCACTATCAAGATTTCCCAGTAAAACATGACACCGCGCCAAGCGCGTATGAGCATCAGCATTTTTTGGGTCTAAATCAATAATAGAACTATTGATTTTCCTGGCTTCTTCTCCCCAATTGCCAGACTTTGCCAAAACTGTAGCTTTGTCAATTAGCTTGGAAGATTTCTCAACACGAGTAGCCATATAAAATTTTCCTGTGTTTACAACTTCAAAAACCCGGCATCAATACCCTGCTCTCGCCTAATCTTAGCATCTTTTTCAAACCATGCAACCACTTGTTTGATTGTTAAATCCTCCATCGACTCCCCACTTTCTAGGGAAATCTGCTTTAAGGGCCGCAAAGATGAAATTACTAAATTTGTAAAAAAGCTTTTAAAGCTAGCATCAACCTCTATTTCTTGCTGAATACTCTCATCCTTCTCAATCCAATTCGTCACCTGCTGATTCGTCACCGCTTCCACCGTTAAGCCTGTTTCTTTGGCAATTTGCTTAAGTACCCTCAAAGCATAAATCGCCAGTCGTGTAGAAAATTTCTCCTTAGCTGATAGCAGCGCTAGATCGACTTCCGCGCACTCTTCTGCTGTTAAAAATTGCTCCAAAGGTTGCATAGTAATTTGAGCTTTGGTAATTAGTAATTGGAATATAAATGCGATTGTAAATTATCGGCGTTACCGCTCACTTACTGGTAATCAAATAACCACAACGATGCTCACCATCAATAATCCAGTGAGTCCGTTGTACCGTACAATCTGGTAGCACCTCTGCAAACATTTCTAACTCATTGCCACACACACTAGGGAAGGTCTCAGCAACATTAGAAATTGCACAATTATGTTCTATAAATATAAACCGATTTGCCGCACCTTGATTTTGAGTATCGGTAGCATCTACAGGATAGCACTCAGCCATGTAGCCCTCAACCCTGCGAAGTTCTACCAACCTCGCCACCCGCTCTGCCACAGAACCTTTCCCCACCAAACGGCGATACTCTATCGCCTTGCGTTCCCACTGTTTTTCCAACAATGCGATCACGCCATCACGACCCACAGTTTCCGCTAAAGTATCAAGGAGGGAAACTGCAAACTCGCCATAACGGTTAGGAAAGCGATCGCGTCCTTGACTTGTAAGCTCATAAATATGCTGAGGTCGTCCCATACCCGTCTGTAGCGATTGATACTGAATCAATCCTTCAGTTTCTAAGTCCTTGAGGTGGCGACGAATCGCCTGGGGACTTACATTCAGAGACTCCGCCAACTTCAGGGCCGTCACCTTCCCTTCCCTGAGCAAATATTGCAGGATATCTTGTTTCGTGGAATGCTGCTGAGTAGTAGTCATCATCTTTACAAAAATATACAAAACTTACACATTTTGACATTTTGACGAAAATACGTCATTGAAAGTGCAAATACGTCATTGCCAGCCCAGCGAAGCAATCCCCTTAAAGCGTTGAGATTACTTCGCAGCCCTCGCAATGACAAGCAATCCCTGCGGCAAGTCTCAAGATAATTTCTTTGACTTTGACAATATCACTGTTGTTAATGTAGCTTAAAATATACTTAAGCAACAAATCTGTTGTTTAACCCAGAGCCTTCCCCAAGAAAAAGCTCTACCCAGACGGCCCTCACCGCCTGCCATCCTGAGAGAATCGTCCAGAACACTAGAGAACACAAGATAATGAGTGCTACAGTCCAAACCTTAGTCAATCAGCCCTATAAATACGGCTTTGTCACCGAAATCGAGTCAGACACCATCCCTCGCGGTCTCAGCGAAGAAGTCGTCCGCCTGATTTCCTCCAAGAAAAACGAGCCAGCCTTCATGCTGGAATTTCGTCTCAAGGCCTACCGGCAATGGCTGAAAATGACCGAGCCCACTTGGCCCCACGTCAGCTACCCCCCCATCAACTACCAAGAAATCATTTATTATTCTGCACCCCGGCAAAAACCCAAAAAACTAAACAGCCTCGAAGAAGTTGACCCCGTTTTGTTAGAAACCTTCGAGAAATTAGGCATTTCCTTATCTGAGCAAAAAAGACTCAGTAACGTTGCCGTTGACGCAGTTTTTGATAGCGTTTCCGTCGCTACCACCTTCAGAGAAAAACTAGCCAAAGATGGGGTAATTTTCTGTTCGATTTCCGAAGCAGTCAAAGACTATCCCGAACTAATTGAAAAATATCTCGGTAGTGTTGTCCCCGTAGGTGATAACTACTTCGCGGCGCTCAATTCTGCCGTATTTAGCGACGGTTCCTTCGTCTATATTCCCAAAGGCGTAAAATGCCCGATGGAATTGTCTACATATTTTCGCATCAATAACGGCGACTCTGGGCAATTTGAACGCACATTAATTATCGCCGAAGCCGGCAGCAGTGTTAGCTATTTGGAAGGCTGCACCGCACCGATGTTTGATACTAACCAATTACACGCCGCTGTTGTAGAATTGGTAGCATTAGATAACGCTGACATCAAATATTCAACAGTGCAAAATTGGTATGCTGGCGATGAAAATGGTAAAGGCGGCATTTACAATTTTGTGACCAAGCGGGGTTTATGTCAGGGAGTCAATTCTAAGATTTCTTGGACGCAGGTAGAAACCGGTTCTGCGATTACTTGGAAATATCCTAGTTGCGTGCTTGTTGGTGACAACTCTGTGGGAGAATTTTACTCAGTAGCCCTGACCAATCACAAGCAGCAAGCTGACACTGGTACCAAGATGGTACATATCGGTAAAAATACCCGCAGTACGATTATTTCTAAGGGAATTTCGGCGGGAAAATCATCCAATAGCTATCGTGGTTTGGTCAAAATGGGGCCGAATTCTAAGGGGTCGCGGAATTATTCTCAGTGCGATTCAATGTTAATTGGCGATAATGCTCAAGCTAATACTTTCCCTTATATCCAAGTGCAAAATCACACGGCTAAAGTTGAGCATGAAGCTTCTACCTCCAAGATTGGAGAGGATCAATTGTTCTTTTTTGCACAACGGGGAATTTCGCCAGAAGATGCTATTTCCATGATGATTAGCGGATTTTGTAAGGATGTTTTCAATCAATTACCGATGGAATTTGCTGTGGAGGCTGACAAGTTATTAAGCTTGAAGTTAGAAGGCAGTGTTGGTTGATTGTTGGGTGGGCTTTGCCCACCTTCATCTTAGCAAGGTTGATGGCAATGAAAACAGAAAACATGGGGATTACTTACGCAGAAATTGAACTAATTCGCAGTGACGATAGAGCACTGTTTCGAGAAGGCTATATCCAAGAAGATCAGATTAAATCCGTCAAAGTTAGAGCATTGGTAGACAGTGGTTCTTCCATGTTAGCCATTACTGAAGCGGTAAAAAATCAGCTAAATCTTGGTAAATTAGATGAAAAGCAAGCTGAATTAGCGGATGGTTCGATAGTCCGATTAGAAATAGTCGGCCCTGTGGAAATCCGGTTTGAAAATCGAATTACCACTGTAAGGGCGATGGTTGTTCCTAATAGTAATGTGGTTTTACTGGGGGCAATTCCCATGCAGGATATGGATGTTTTGATTGACCCCAAACGGGAACAATTGATTGTGAATCCAGAAAGTCCTGATATTGCTAGAATGCTTCTTAAGTGAAGTCAAATTAAACCCCCAAAAGCGCAGAACGCGCAAAGGAGAAAAAAAGAGAGATGATTGTTGAAAATAGTCAAGTTATATTGTCAGTTCGGGATTTAACTGCTGATGTTGATGGGACGCAAATCCTTAAAGGTTTGAACCTAGAAATTAAGGCGGGTGAAATTCACGCGATTATGGGGCCGAATGGTTCGGGGAAAAGCACTTTCTCTAAGATTTTAGCTGGTCATCCTGCTTATACAGTAACGGGTGGCGAAGTTATTTTCTTAGGACACAATTTGCTGGAATTATCACCACAAGAACGCTCTTTAGCGGGTGTGTTTTTGGCTTTTCAATATCCCTTGGAAATTCCGGGAGTGAGTAATCTTGACTTTTTGCGAGTAGCTTACAATTCCCGTCGAAAGCATCAGGGATTAGAAGAACTTGATACTTTTGATTTTCAAGATTTAGTAGAGCAAAAGTTGGATATTGTCAAGATGAATCCAGCTTTTCTTGACCGCAGCGTGAATGAGGGTTTTTCTGGCGGCGAGAAAAAGCGCAATGAGATTCTGCAAATGGCACTATTAGAACCGAAATTAGCAATTTTAGACGAGACTGATTCGGGTTTAGATATCGATGCGCTGAAAATTGTCGCAACTGGCGTGAATCAGTTAGCAAATGCTGAGAATGCCATGCTCGTAATTACTCATTATCAGCGGTTGTTAAATTATATTGTGCCGGATTACGTTCACGTCATGGAAGGTGGACGAATTCTGACTACTGGTACTAAAGATTTGGCACTGGAATTGGAAGCACGCGGTTATGATTGGGTAGTAGAAGCTGAAGCATCAGAGGTGGCGGCGCGATGACTGTAAAAGTTATTAATCGAGAAACATTTTTGCCTGATATCGTGAGTCAGTGTCGCCAAATTAGTACAAATGAAAATTGCCCTTATGGGTTAAAAGATTTGCGTGACGTGGCTACGGAATATGTACTTTCTGCTTCTTTCCCCACTACCAGAGATGAAGAATGGCGGTTTACAAATTTGTCACCGCTATTAGAAATTCCTTTCGCTGTAGCTGAGAATAATCAGGTAGATATTAGCTTGGCAGATATCACTTTACCTGTCAATGCCAAAGATGATGTACCATTGAGATTAGTATTTGTCAATGGTAACTATGCCCCGCAATTGTCAACAGTTCCATCTTCTGAACTCCCAACTTTAGCGCTGGAATTTTATGCAGGGAATTTAACTAATGCACCTGCACTTTATCATGCTCGGATTCGCGCTTGTTTAAGCAAGAATGAGCATACAGAAGTTTTCTCAGCTTTGAATGTCGCAGGTTTAGTGGATACAGCAGTAGTATTTGTGCCTGCAAATAAAGCAATAGATAATCCCATCCACTTACTATTTGTGACGGTTGCCGGGGCCACTCCTACAATGTCCCAACCGCACTGTTTAGTAATAGCTGAACCAGGAAGTAGTGTAACCCTGGTTGAGGATTATGTTACTCTTGGCAATATCTCTACTTTCACTAATGCGGTGACAGATATAGTAGTAGGTGAAAATGCTGCTGTTAATCACATTCGTATTCAGCGGGAAGGTGGAAAAGCTTTTCACATTGGGAAAAGTGCAATCTCGCAATCCCGTAATAGTCGCTATACCTGCCATGCTATTAGTTTGGGAGCAAAAATATCGCGCCATAATTTAGATGTATCTCAGGGGGGAGAAGCTACTGAGACAACGCTAAATGGTTTAACATTAATTGGCGGGGAACAGTTAGCAGACACTCACAGTTTAATCGGTTTTAATCATCCTCATGGCACGAGTCGTCAATTGCATAAGTGCATTATTGATGATAAAGCTCATGCTGTATTTAACGGCAAAGTTTTTGTTCCCAAACTTGCACAATTGACAGATGCTGGACAATTAAGCCGCAATTTGTTGCTGTCACCAAAAGCACGGGTTGATACTAAGCCACAGTTAGAAATTACTGCTGATAATGTTAAGTGTTCTCACGGTGCAACTGTCAGCCAATTGGAGGATGATGAGATTTTCTATCTGCAAAGTCGCGGTTTAGATGAAGATATGAGCCGAAATTTGTTAATCAATGCGTTTGCGGCGGAAATTCTCAATCAGTTACCTGTAGCTGCGGTGCGAGAAATGCTGGCTTGTATTGTAGCAAGTCGTACTTAATTTTTCTGCTGCTAAGCCATCAACCCGCCGGGGGTTTTACCCCCCGTTTCATCGCTAAATTCCTCTTAAGAGGACTAAACATAAAGCGATTTTTAACTAAAGTTTTCAGTCGATTTCAACCGACTTTAACTATTAGACGGAGGTTTTAACCTCCGGCGGTACTGAAGCATAAAGTTTTAATTCATCGCTACCTATTACCAAAAAAAATGACTATTACTCAAGAAAAAACCCTAGCATCTAAAGTGCGCCCCGACTTCCAAATTTTAGAACAAGAAGTCAACGGCCAACCCCTCGTTTATTTAGACAATGCAGCTACCTCTCAAAAGCCTTTAGCTGTCCTCAATGTACTCCGAGATTACTATCAACAAGATAATTCTAACGTGCATCGGGGAGCGCACACGCTCAGCGGTAGAGCTACTGATGCCTATGAAGCAGCGCGAGATAAAATTGCGGCCTTTATCAATGCAGCTTCTCGCCAAGAAATTATCTACACCCGTAATGCCAGTGAAGCAATTAATTTAGTCGCCTATTCTTGGGGATTTAGCAACCTGGAACCAGGCGATGAAATCATCCTTTCTATCATGGAACATCACAGCAATATTGTCCCTTGGCAATTTGTCGCAAAAAGGACAGGCGCAGTCCTGAAATTTGTCGAACTTACTGACACCCAAGAATTTGATTTAGAACTGTTTAAAAGCCTAATTTCTGACAAAACCAAGTTAGTCTCTGTAGTCCACGTTTCCAATGCTCTAGGCTGTATTAATCCAGTCAAAGAGATTTGTAAAATTGCCCATAATTATGGTGCAAAAGTTTTAATTGATGGTTGTCAAAGTTTACCCCATCTGAGCGTAGATGTGCAGGATATTGATTGTGATTGGCTAGTAGCTTCTGGTCATAAAATGTGCGCTCCTACTGGCATTGGTTTTCTCTACGGTAAGTTAGAATTACTGCGGTCAATGCCTCCATTTATGGGCGGCGGCGAGATGATTGCCGATGTATTTCTTGACCATTCTACTTATGCCGATTTACCGCATAAATTTGAGGCGGGTACTCCCGCAATTGCAGAAGCAATTGCCCTCGGTGCAGCAGTAGATTATTTAAGTAACATTGGCATGGATAAAATTCATGCTTATGAAGCAGAATTGACTGCTTATTTATTCCAAAGATTGCGAGAAATCCCAAATATTACATTGTATGGGCCGAAGCCCGATATTAATGGGGAAGGTCGGGCAGCTTTAGCCGCTTTTAATGTTGGAGATTTGCATCCTCACGACTTATCTGAGATGTTAGACCAGGCGGGGGTTGCTATTCGCGCCGGTAATCATTGCACTCAGCCTTTGCACCGTTATTTATGTATTAGAGCTAGTGCGCGGGCGAGTTTATATTTTTACAATACTCGTGAAGAAATTGATGTATTTATTGCGGCTTTGAAGGATGCAATCGATTTTTTCGGGAGTAATATTTGAGTAAAGTATGTTATGCTTTTAAGCTGGGTGTTTCCCATCCTATCTATACTTAGATAGGATTTACGGAAAACTACTATCTTCTGTTATGGTAGAAACCCGATTCACAGATGCAAATAGCAATACCTAGCTTATTTATCCGAGGTGGTACATCACGGGGACTTTACTTCCTTAAGCAAGACCTACCAGAAGAAATCGCACTACGAGACAAGGTGCTACTAGCAGCAATGGGTTCCCCTGACGAACTGCAAATCGACGGTGTTGGAGGTGCCACATCACTTACTAGCAAAGTCGCCATCTTATCTCCTTCAACTCATCCCTGGGCAGATATAGACTACCTCTTCGCGCAAGTAAAAATTGCTCAGCCCAAAGTTGACGTGGAACCTTCCTGTGGCAATATCCTCGCTGGTGTTGCTCCCGCAGCACTAGAAATGGGTTTAGTCAAGGCTGTGAATGGTCAAACAACAGTTAAGATTCATGCCGTCAACACTGGTTCATTGATTGAAGCCATAGTACAAACTCCAGGCGGTTGTATCGATTATCAAGGCCACACAAAAATTGACGGCGTACCTGGAACAGCAGCACCAATCCAGCTTAGTTTTATGGATGTTGTCGGTTCTAAGACAGGCAAGTTATTACCAACAGGTCAACTACGCGAGAAAATTGAAGGCGTTGAAGTGACCTGTATTGATGTTGCAATGCCGATGGTAATTGCCCGTGCCGAGGATTTGGGCAAAACAGGTTATGAAACCAAAGCGGAACTTGATGCCGATACTGCATTTTTTAATCGTATTGAGGCAATTCGTCGCATTGCTGGTTTGAGAATGGGACTTAGTAATGTTGCTAATAGCGTTATTCCCAAGTTCGCGATTCTCGCACCACCACGTTATGGAGGTAACGTGACATCCCGCTATTTTGTTCCAGATGTTTGTCATACCACCCACGCAGTCCTTGGGGGAATCTGCGTTGGCTGCTGTGCTGTACTAAAAGGTTCTGTCGCTGATGAGATAGCCATTGTGACGGGTGCTCAAAGAGAAACTATCGTAATCGAGCATCCTTTAGGAAAGATTGAGGTAGTCTTGGTAACTAGCTGCCAAGGTTCTGATATAAATGTGGAACGCGCTGGCGTGGTGCGTACAGCACGTCTGCTGTTCTCAGGCAATATTCACGTCCCTGCTCATCTTTGGAATCGGTAAGTAGTTGGACACAAATCAATCCTTGATAGCAGATGAATACAGAAAATTCTAAGGTATCGGCAACTGAACCAAAACAACTGAAGCGAGAGTTAGGTTGGTTTGGTTCGACCATCATGGGATTAGGCTCAGTCCTGGGAGTGGGGATTTTTGTTAGTCTTGGACTTGCTACAGAAGTATCTGGTTCTGCCGTAATTGTCGCATTAATTTTAGCTGGGTTGGTAGTGGCTTGCAATAGTCTTAATCTCACCCAACTTGCAGTTAGTCATCCTGTTAGTGGTGGTGTGTATGAGTATGGCTACAAGTACTTGAACCCTTGGCTAGGTTTTACTGCTGGCTGGTTATTTCTTTTGGGTAAAATGGCTGTCGCAGCAACAGCCGCCCTCAGTTTTGCTGGCTACTTACTTAGTACCATAGGTGTGACTGAGAGAGGTTATCTAGTACCTGTAGCTGAAGCGGCAATTTTAATTATGACTTTAGTTGTTCTGGCGGGAATACGGACTTCTAAAATCACAACTTTAGTTGTTTTATCAGTGACAATTGGCTCTTTATTGTTCTTGATTGTTGCTGGTTTAATCGTTTTCCCGGAGAATGCTTTAGCAAATCTGGCTTTTCCTGAGATTGATGGTAGCAATTGGCTCAAAAATCAGCTTCAGTCAATTGCTTTATTGTTTGTTGCTTACAATGGTGCGGCTCGCATAGCTCTGTTAAGTGAAGAAGTAGTAGAACCTAGAAAAAACATCCCCAAATCCGTAATTATTACGATAGTTTTTACGATGCTACTTTACATTGGCTTAGCGATAGTAAGTTTGGGTTCAATTGGCCCATTAGCTTTTAGCGAAGCAGCAAGAGTGCAAGCAGCACCTTTAGAAGTTGTAGCTGAGAGTTTTGGCATTCCTGTTGCACCAACAATTGTAGCAATTGGTGCGATTACGGCAATGCTGAGTATCCTACTCAGTACAGTTTTGAGTTTATCTCGTTTGATTTTAGCGATGGGTAGGCGAGGAGATATGCCCCGTTTTCTTACCCAATTAAACAGTACCGGCTCAACACCCTATTGGGCTGTTATTTCTGTGGGAATTGCGATTGCACTTTTAGTGTTAATTGGTAATGTGAAAACTACTTGGGCTTTTGGAACTTTCGGCGCTCTTTATCGGTGTTTTATTGTGGCTCTAGCAACACTGCGTCTCAGTGATGAAGAACGTTTGTATCCCATAGGAATAACTTGGATAGCTCTTTTGTCTTCTGTAGTTTTGGCTTTTTGTCTGGATTGGCAAGTCTGGTTAGTTGGTTTGGGAGTAATTGTTGTTGGAGTAATCTGGCATTTGATAGCGCACCGGATTTATTTAACCGCAGGTTTAAGTACAACAGTAACCGAGGAATAATACAAAAATCGCCTGCTTCTTTCCTCCCTAAAAGTGAGGTATTATTAAGACTTACGCACACAAACACCCAATTCTGTCATTGTGAGCTGACGGGGCGATAATCTCGCCCGAAACCCAGACAAGACTGAAGGGGGTGGCAACCCATTCAATCGTAGTACGTGCCTAAGTCCTATTTATAGCAACCTTCTTGGCAGTTAAGACGTTCTGATTTCCTACCAAACTCGCTTATTCTATTTCCTTCTTTCCCTTCTTTCCCTAGCCTAAGCGCCCCTAGCCTAAGCGCCCCTAACCGACGAAAGCGGTTGCTATAAATCGATTGCCTTCAACCATCCACGATTAAAAAGACAGATCGCACCAAAGCCATACTATAGTTGCAGGATATGTTTCCTGATTTTCACATCCAACTGAGCTAAGATTCTATGGCTCGCGAGCCAATTCCTACATGGTATTTTACCCTAGTTGTCGTTCACTTAGAAAACCGTTTTCTAATGGTACACGAGCGCAAACACGAGCAGCAGTGGTACCTTCCTGCGGGGCGAGTCGAACCAGGAGAGAGTCTGCTGGAAGCAGCACAACGCAATACTTTACAGGAAGCAGGTATCCCCATCGTAATTGAAGGAATTCTCCGCTTTGAGCATACAGTCATGCCCAAGGGTATAGTTCGTGTTAGAGTAATTTTCGTCGCCCGCCCAGAAGACAGCACCCCTCCGAAAAGTAAACCAGACGAGCATACCTTGGGCGCACAGTGGTATTCTCTCAAGGAATTAGATCGGCTATCCTTACGGGGAGAGGAAGTGCGGGAAATGATTTATTACATGGCGAGTGGTGCCCCTATTTACCCCCTGGAGGTGCTCAGTTTCGAGGGTGCGCCCTTTAAACGCCATCGGTATCGGTGGTAATGTGGTAATCAAGATGTATGGCTGATATCGGAGAGACGATCGCGTAACAAATTTGGAAACAGCCCTCGATTAGTCTGATGTAGTAGTTTTAATAGTAAGTTGTGTCTACTAGCAGGTTTGGGCGCTATGGTAGCGGTATGAGTGGCGCGATCGCCCTTTTGTGGTAGAACAAATTACATTACCCCGTGAAGTAGTTGATTACCTACTGCTTACCAAAGAAGGGACTAGGGACTAGGGACTAGGGACTAGGGACTAGGGACTAGGGAAAGAGGAAGAGAGAGGGAGATGGGGAGGATCGGTAATTAGCCATTAGCCATTAGCCATTAGCCATTAGCCATTACCAATTAGCCATTAGCCATTAGCCATTAGCCATTAGCCATTAGCCATTACCAATTACCAATTACCAATTACCAATTACCAATTACCAATCTTAGTATGTCTTACTCTTCATCCCTATTCTCTGGTCTAACTGAACAACTGCGCCAACCGACATGGTGGGCAGCGATCGCCTCTGTAGGCATTCACGGAATACTGGGAGTAAGCACCCCTGTGCTATCCATATTTTACTCACAACCAAAGCTACCGGGAAAAGTTGAAATAGTAGAATTAACACCCGCAGAAATGAGCCGCTTGCCGCAAACATTGCCAGCGCAAATATCGCCACCAAATTTCTCAATATCACCCATTCCTGCACCCCCTAATTTAATACCACCATTACCCCCAGAACCTTCTTCAATTCAGTTACCTTCCTTACCTCCGCGGATGCCGTCTTTTGCTGCGCCTCTACCCCCATTAAATTCGCCTCAACCCTCCAATCAAACCGCATTCACCCCAACCCCAAATTATCCCTCATTCATCGATCCGCCTTCCCTGCGATCGCAGCCTAGTCCTGTGATTCCACCCCCACCGCTGCAAGGATTTCCTCTGCCAGAACCGAACCCAGACCGAACAGATCCCCAAAGTGAGAGTGACCTAGATCGGCTAGGAAACACAGGTAACAGAAGGCCGCAGTTTGACCCTCCCAGAATATACACACCCGAAGACTTCCCCCAAGGGGGAACCACTTCTGACCAAAATAAAACGGCTGTAAATCCAGATCCAAAACAGATTTCGCCAACAGTCCAAGATCCAGGGACAAATTCTAGTGTTACACCGCCTTCGCCAACAGTTCAAGATCCGACTAAGAGAAATCGGCTGGCAGAAAGTCCTCTAGTGACTGCGATGCGGCAAAAGCTGGAAGAGGAACGCCAAGCTCGGCAACAGGAGCAACAGCCGAACTCTGGGACTTCAAATGGCTCTATTTCGGCGAAAGATGAAAAGAATATCGCCTTTGCAAATACATATAATTCTCTGTTGATCAAATTCCAGCAGGCTTATCCTACTTTGGAAACAACGAAGCCGTTTTCTGTACCAGTAGCGTACCCCAGAGAAGCGTGTTCGCAAAAACTTGAGGACAGAGTGATTTATGGCGTAGTTGTCAAGCCGGAAGGTGCGATCGCTGCTGCTCCTGAACTTTTAGTAACACAAGGTTATAGCATTCTCAATCTGGCAGCAAAAAATGCTGCTATCGCTTACAAATTTCCAGCAAGCAGCAATCCTAAGCTGTACCCGTTGGTTTTTGATTTTAAGTACGATCGGCAAATCTGCGGTTCACTTCCTGTAGGGCCGACTCCATCGCCTCAACCACAACCGTCAACTCAGCCATCACCGACTACATCACCTCAACCGCAACCATCAACTCAGCCATCACCGACTACATCACCTCAACCGCAACCATCAACTCAGCCATCACCGACTACATCACCTCAACCGCAACCATCAACTCAGCCATCACCGATTACATCACCTCAACCACAACCATCAACTCAGCCATTATCTGAGCCATCACCAACGTCATCACCAGAACCGTCAACGCCATTGTCACCGGAACCTTCAGCTCAACCAGAACCCTCAGCGTCTCCCTCGTCTGAGCCATCATCAACCTCAGCGCCAGAACCCTCAGCGTCTCCCTCGTCTGAGCCATCATCAACCTCAGCGCCAGAACCCTCAGCGTCTCCCTCGTCTGAGCCATCACCAACCTCAGCGCCAGAACCCTCAGCGCCTCCCTCGTCTGAGCCATCACCAACCTCAAATTAATCAGGACTTATACCATGTCCGGTTAAATACAGCGGATTCCAGCTTTATGAAGTAGACCCCAGAAACCGGGTTTCTTCTGGATTTATCGCCCGAAATCGGTTTTATTCAAGAAACCCGGTTTCTCTGTACTTCACTTACCTGGAAAGTGCTGTACTTGTCATTGCGAGCCAAGCGAAGCGCGTCAAGCGAAGCGCAGTTGCGAGGCGCGAAGCGTTGCGAGGCGCGAAGCGTTGCGAGGCGCGAAGCGTTGCGAGGCGCGAAGCGTTGCGAGGCGCGAAGCGTTGCGAGGCGCGAAGCGTTGCGAGGCGCGAAGCGTTGCGAGGCGCGAAGCGTTGCGAG
>NZ_JARFTR010000126.1:36535-52742 GCF_029167235.1 Kamptonema sp. UHCC 0994
GTACGAAGCAATCTGAAGCAATCTGAAGCAATCTGAAGCAATCTGAAGCAATCTGAAGCAATAGTCAAGCAATAGTCAAGCAATCTGAGGGTACGAAGCAATCCCGAAGCAATCGCAAGCTGTTGGGATTGCTTCGCAGAGCTCGCAATGACAGATCGCAAGTAAAGATAAAAAAACTACAGGTATTAACAATTAACAATTAACAATTAACGGTTAACGGTTAACTGTTAACCGTTATATCTTTTCAAAATTGGACTTTATAAAGATCAAATAACTCGCCGTTTTTCTTTTTAACTACTTTCGCACCAGCAGATTTAATCAATTTTTCCCAATCAGCGATCGCCTCTAAAAATACCTCAGCTCCTCGATAAGTTTCCAAAATTGCCCAATCCTCCGCTAGAGGCGCATCAGGATTAAGGATATCAAAAACAAAATAACCTTCCGGTTTCAAGACTCGCTTGACTTCTCCCATTACCACTTCCCAGTAATCCAAGGGAAAATAACAGCTAAATCCTGTCGCGAAGCACAAATCAAACTGATTTTCTTCATAATTCAAACGGTGAGCTGGCCCCAACTGCACCCCTTTAAACAGCTTAGAATTTAGCTGTGGGCCGCGAGCATTTAACGCATCTCGCGCCACAGTGCTGCTGTCTTGTCCGTAAAAAAAGGCTTCCCAGTCTCGCCAAGGATAAACCAAAAAGCTGACCCCGCAGCCAATATCCAAACAGCGTTGATTTTTCTGGGGTTTGGCCACTTCCCAAAAAGGAGAAGCCACCTTAGCTAACAGAGTACCTGCGGCCAAGTCCCGAAAAATTGGCATCGCCTCCACTTCTTCCGGTAGAGCAAAATTTTCTCCTCGATATTCGCGATCGAACCGAGAGGAGACTTGAGAAAGCAGAGCTTGCCAACTTTCAGGATGGCTGTTAGAAAACCAAGAGCGATCGCCCTCAGACTGTGGACTTGTACCAGCACGGTCGAGCTTTTTGGACATCAATCAATACCTTTTAGGGGAACCCTTGAGAGCCTTCGTAAAGTTCTGGCGATAGGATTGATTGAAAATTAAGGCAGGCCACAGCAACGACAGCTTGAGCCGATTTGAAAAGCTCCTGTCGAAGGGTGTCCGCTCAAATCCCTGCCAGAACTTCCAAATACCGCCTCCGTAAATGACTAGCAACGCCAAGCTAATTAACGTACTCATCAAATAAACCTCTAAATAACCGATCTGATTGGACAAACCTGCTCATTGCGCTATCTTGTCAATTCTAGCCAAATGCGCCCTAGGCTTGCTTGCAAACTGCTTTAAGTTTTTTACCTTATACAGCTTATAATTATAGTGTAACATTTGTCACCAGCCTTAGCTCATACCTACTGGCAACGGTTGCAGCTTGTTGTTAAAGAAAGCGATCGCTAACGATTAAAAAATAACAAGCTCAAAAAAGCTTGATTCCATCAATTACTATCCCCGATCGTGAGATCGAACTTCAGCAGCAACAAATCGCTACACTAGATTTTTGAGACTCCCAGATCAGAAAAGCTGAAGGCTTATAGCTAAAAGCTAATAAGTTCGGTCAGGCAAAAATTCCCAGTAGACTAATGACCTGAAACCTTTAACTTTGCAAGGAGGACTTATGCGAGCAGTGCTGATGGCCGGAGGATCGGGAACAAGACTCAGACCGCTGACGTGCGATCTACCAAAACCGATGGTACCGATTTTAAACCGCCCCATTGCTGAACATATCGTCAATTTGCTACGGCGGCATCACATTACAGAAATTATTGCTACGCTGCACTACTTACCTGACGTGATGCGCGATCACTTTTCAGATGGTAGTGACTTCGGCGTACAGATGACTTATGCCGTCGAAGAAGACCAACCCCTCGGCACCGCTGGCTGTGTTAAAAATATTGCCGAACTTCTCGATAGCACTTTCTTAGTAATTAGCGGGGACAGTATCACAGACTTCGACTTAACGGCGGCTCTGAAATTTCACCACAGCATGAAATCGAAAGCTACCCTGATTTTAACTCGCGTTCCTGACCCGATGGAATTTGGTGTTGTGATTACCGATGATCACTATCGCATTCGCAGGTTTCTAGAAAAACCCTCCACCAGCGAAATTTTCTCCGATACAGTCAACACTGGCACTTACATTCTAGAACCTGAAGTTTTAGATTATCTGCCAGTTAATGAAGAATGCGACTTCTCAAAAGATTTATTCCCATTGCTGTTAGAGAAAAACGAACCGATGTTTGGCTACGTCGCCGATGGCTACTGGTGCGATGTCGGCCAGCTAGATGTCTACCGAGATGTTCAGTATGATGCCCTGCATCAAAAGGTGAAACTAGAATTACCTTATTACGAGCAAAGGCCAGGACTTTGGGTAGGTCAAAATACCTTTATTGACGAAACAGCGATGATTGAAACCCCTGCAATCATTGGTAATAACTGCCGGATTGGGCCGAGGGTGAAGATCGATGGCGGCACTACGATCGGAGATAATGTCACTGTCGCTCCTGATGCCAACCTCAAGCGCCCTATAATCTGGAACGGTGCGATCATTGGCGAAGATGTTCACCTGCGGGCCTGCGTGATTTGTCGGGGCACTCGTGTGGATCGTCGCGCTCACGTCTTGGAAGGTGCTGTAGTCGGTTCTATGTGTTCTGTGGGAGAAGAAGCTCTAATCAGTCCCAACGTTCGTGTTTGGCCCAGTAAAAATATTGAATCTGGAGCTCAATTGAATAATAACTTGATTTGGGGAGAGCAGGCTAAGCGCAATCTCTTCGGACAACGTGGCGTGCAGGGGTTAGCCAATATTGACATTACTCCAGAATTTGCAGTTAAATTGGGAGCCGCTTACGGCTCTACCTTAAAACCCGGAGCCACAGTGTTAGTTTCTCGCGACCAGCGTAGCATCTCGCGCATGGTTTCTAGGTCTTTTATTGCAGGTTTAATGTCTGTCGGTGTTAATGTTTTGAATTTAGAAGCGAGTGCGATTCCAATTACTCGCGCTGTCGTACCTACACTGTCGATTATCGGCGGCATTCATGTTAGGCTTTCCCCAGATCGAGCTGATAATATTTTAATAGAATTTTTTGACTCGAAGGGCATTAATATCACGAAAGCTCTTGAGAAAAAAATTGAGGGTTCTTATTTTAAGGAAGATTTGCGGCGAGCACAAATTTCTGAGATTGGGGATATGGTCTATTTCAACCAAGCGCTGGAAGTTTATAGCCGCAGGTTTGAAAGGCAGATGAATGTTGAAGCAATTCGCTATAGTAATTTTAAGGTAGTGATTGACTATGCTTACGCTGTCTCTGGCGCAATTCTACCACAACTTCTGGCTAAGTTTGGCTGCGATGCGGTGGTGCTCAATGCTAGTCTGAAGCAGACATCCCTCCCGGAAGAAGAAAAAGAGCATTTACTGGATCAACTCGGTCGCGTGGTCAAGGCTCTTAATGCTAACTTTGGAGTGCAGGTATCTGCAAATGGAGAACAGCTAATTTTAGTTGATGAATCTGGTATTGCCATTCGAGGAGAAATGTTGACGGCGCTGATGGTACATCTGATGCTGAGTGCTAACCCTAGATCTACGGTAGTAGTACCTGTTCATACTTCTTCGGCAGTGGAAGAGATCGCTCGTCGGCATCAGGGTAATGTGATTCGCACTAAGGCGAATCCGACGGCGCTGATGGAGGCGGCTCATACTAATCCTAATGTGGTTTTGGGTGGCAGTGCCAATATAGGTTTTATTTTCCCCCAACTACATCCCGGTTTTGATGGGATGTTCTGTGTTGCTAAAGTAATTGAGATGATGACGATTCAAGAGCGATCGCTCGGACAGATTAAGGAATCACTTCCCCGCGTGACTCATCACACTTATAGTGTGCGTTGTCCTTGGACGGTGAAGGGTGCGCTGATGCGCTATCTGGTAGAATCTCACTCACCTGACAATTTAGAATTGGTGGATGGAGTCAAGATTTTCAACTACCAGAATGACAATTGGGTATTAATTCTACCTGATGCCAGCGAACCTCTTGTACATATATTTGCTAACAGTAATGACCGCGATTGGGTAGTTCAGAGTTTGAGGGATTACCGCCTTCTAATACACGACTTTGTTAACCAAGTCGAGCTACGGGAAAAGGAAGTATAAATTGCTAATGGCTAATTGCTAATTGTATTTTCTTCTCTCTTCTTCCTTCTTGTTTCTTCGCGGTTTTGAGTTAAGTTAGGACTTACGCACGATCGCAGTACGGCCGCCATCTTGGCGGTGACTTTACCGCCAAGATGGCGGCGTTACGCATACTTTTGCGTAAATCCTGTTAAAATTAAATTGTGTAACTCAAAAGTCCTCAATTGGTAATTACCAATTACCAATTACCAATTACCAATTACTAATTAGTAACTGATGAATAGCTGTATTTTAATGGCGGAGATCGTTCAAGCACCGCAACTCCGCTACACCCCTGACAATCAAACTCAAATAGCTGAAATGCTTGTGCAGTTTCCAGGTAGTCGGCCTGAAGATCCCCCATCAACTCTAAAGGTTGTAGGATGGGGAAATCTGGCTCAAGAAATTCATGGGAATTATCACCAAGGCGATCGCGTTATTATTGAAGGTCGCTTGAATATGAACACCATTGAGCGAAAACCGGAAGGATTTAAGGAAAAACGTGCCGAATTAACTGCTCAGAAGATTTACAGTCTCGGAGCAACGGAGATGAGCTCTTTTTCTACGGGAAATATATCTAACGCAGATCCGGCTAGAGTGCATACAAATGCACCTGTTTCTGCTCCTAATAATGTCGTATCTCTAGGTTCGCGCAATCGGGTTCAAAACCCTGTTTCTACGGCTAATCGGTCTGAGGTGGCCCAAGATTGGGAATCAAATACTTCAGGGTATCAATCTCCAACTTCTCCGCCGATGGAACCTATTCCCTCTGATGAAAGTGAGAACCCTGATTACGATCCGATCCCTTTTTAGGAAGTTAGGAAGTTAGAACTTATAGTAATAGGGGCTTAGCCCCTAGCTATAATTTGCCTAGTATGTTTACCGCCGCCAGAGCTTAATTATATTATCCTTGCCCCCACTAGCAATAGTCTTACCATCCGGGCTAAAAGCAACCGTATAAACCTCATTAGAATGTCCCGTTAAACTATTTAGTAATACTCCACTCCTTAAATCCCAAATCTTAATCGTCTTATCTTTACTCCCACTAGCAATAGTCTTTCCATCTGGGCTGATAGCAACAGATATAATTTCCCCAGAATGACCGTTCAAAGTCCGAATCAACTCCCCAGTAGCCAGATTCCAAATTTTAATCGTGCGATCGTAGGAACCGCTAACTAATGTCTTTCCATCTGGGCTAATTGCTACAGACCTCACCTGATCTGAATGTCCCTCAATAGTATTAATCAACCGACCAGTTTCTACATCCACAATTGTAATGGTTTTATCCTTAGAACCGCTAACCAAAGTTTTCCCATCCGGGCTAATTGCAACCGAATAAACATAATCTGAATGATCCGGTAAGTTGTGAATCAAATCCCCAGTCGCTACATTCCAGGTTTTTGATGTTTTGTCGCTGCTACCGCTAGCTAAAGTTAATCCGTCAGGACTGATCGCCACAGACCAAACCGTAGCATTATGATCTACACTACGAACCAATTCCCCCGTTTTCAAATTCCACAATAGAATTCTCCAGTAAGAAGTACCAGCCGCTAGGCGCGTGCCATTCGAGTTAAAAGCAACAGACCAAATTGCGGATGAATCTCCCTCAAAACTGCGGATAAGATTTCCGGTAGCTAAATCCCAAATCTTAATTGTTTTGTCCTTGGAACCACTAGCTAGAGTTAAACCATCAGGACTAAAAGCAACAGTTCCAACTGCATTAGAATGTTCAGCAAAATTCTTGACTGTAACGTTTTTCCAGTTAGCACCGTCCTCGCACTGCTTCACAAGTATTTGAGCATCAGCATAGCGACTAGAACTATTATTAACTTTTTCTCCCCGATCGATACACTCCTGATAATTGCTCTCTTTATAAAGAGCATTAATTGTATTAATTTGTTGTGATTCTTGCTGGCGGCGCTGCTGCAACTGTTGCCACTGAAGATAGCCATAAATAGCACCAGCTACAGCTAAAATAGCAGCAAGAATTGCCCCAATTAAGTAGGGATTTATTCTGCGATTTTGGTGCTGCGGTATAACTGCAATATTCCGATTTGTTGGCGGAACTTGACCGTTCGATCTCGCCTGTGGTAGGCTGTTTTCTCCTATCCGCGAACCTTGAGGATAAAACCTCCCTGGTGGCTGGTCAGAGGTCTGCTTTGGCTGTGTAAAACTTAAAATTAGGTTCTGTAATTTGACGAGTAAGGATTTGGGAAGGACTCGACTTTCGATTAATTCTATATCTTGATCTGTGAGTCCTAAAATTTGCTGCAAGCGTTTTAATTCGTCACGAGTATCCTTAGCAAATGGATATTCCTGCTGCATTGATTCGACTAATGCTTGCTCGTACTGCTGCGCCTTGTCCTTAAATTTTCGATAAGGGTTTAATACTTCGTCTTCAATCGCATCAGCTTCTTCTGGGAATAGTTCTAGACTATTTCGTAGTTCGGCTAATATTTTGCGACCGACAACAGAAATTTCCCCTCGATGGCTAGCACGACGCTCTACTTCTTCTCGATATATTGTAATTTTGGGAACTCTCGTTCTAGAGCGATCGCTAACTTTTTTCAAGTCAGCTACAGCTTCGGTCGCAGACTGATATCGCTGGTGAAAATCGTAGCGTACCATGTTATCTAAAACATCGGCCAGTTCTTGACTAACTACAGCTAAATGTCTCCAAAATATTTCGCCCAAATTGGGATTATTGTGATCTCGGAGTTTGGGTAATTCATAAGCAGGCAACCCCGTAAGGGCCTGAATTCCAATCATTCCTACTGCATAGATATCGCTGTTTAATTGGGGGTTGTATTGAAACTGTTCAATTGGCATATATTCCAAGGTGCCAATCCGAACTGTAGGCGGTTTTTGACCACGATCGAGGTTGATTTCTTTAACTGCTCCAAAATCGAGTAAAACTAATTTGCCATCTGATTGCCGCCGGATTAAATTTCCTGGTTTGATGTCTCGGTGAATTACTCCGTGTCCGTGTACGAAAACTAGAATTTCTAAGACTTCTTTCAATAGACTGACAACTTGCTCTTCCGACAGCGGTTTTCCAGGTAAAATCTCGCTGGCTAAGGAATAGCCAGGGATGAAGGCTTCTACTAAGAAAAATTCTTGATTTTTCTCAAAGTAAGCAAATAACTGAGGGATTTGTTCGTGCTGACCTAGCTTTTCTAGAACTTCTGCTTCTTTTTCAAACAGGCGGCGGGCAGTATCGATCAGTTTAGGATCGTTACTTGCAGGCCGCAGATGCTTGACAAAGCATTGCGGTTCCCCAGGGCGGCGAGTATCTTTTGCCAGATAAGTTTGTCCAAATTCTCCTGTTTCTATGACTTCAATGATTTGATAGCGTCCGTCCAAAAGTTGGCTAACCATGAAAACAACCCAGCTCTTTTTTGGTTGATGGTGGCATGAAAAATTTTCGCTGCCGTTGGTTGATGTTTGAGGAGAGAGAAAAGTGCCAATGCGATCGCACGCAGTCGGCAGAGTTATATTGTGTAATTTTTTCTAGGGGCAATCTCCCTGTGGTTGCCCCGCTAGATGCGTTGAGTTGAGGCGGCAACTCATTTGCCCTCAAGCATTTGAGTCAATTTCCAATTCTGGAATTTAGGCAGTGCAGGTATGAATTCTCCTGTAATTGCGTAACGCCCCTAGTTGGAAGGCGGCGGTTCGCCTTCCGAAACTCTCTCCAGTGAAAAACTTTTATCTGTAATTAAACGAGCACAACCCTGGTTTTGTAAAATAGATCTAAGCCCACTGAAATTATTGTTACCAGTTTATTGTCAAACTCAATTATGTACTAGATGTGGACAGAGTAGATTTTACCACAACACGCCCTGCACGATCTAGTTTTGTGTTTTCTGTTTAGCGATCGCTAAACGGGTCGCGCTTTTACTTTAGTTGCTCAGTAGCAGGCTAAGGCTAAGGGAAAAGACATTTTGCTAAGTAAGTGGACATAAATAAACGCTATAAACTCTAAGGTGGGCGATCGCCTCTCTCAAGAATTAAAAATGTAAAATTAAAAATTAAAAATTTAATTTATTTCCTTTTTAATTTTTAACGTTTAATTTTTAACGTTTAATTATGTTCACCTATTTATAACAGTGCTTTCATCCCTACAAAAATTACTTTCTCCCTTATCTTTTCAACATTTGCAAAGCTTGATAGGCCAAAAAAAAGAAACCCAATGAACCCAACGCCGTGACTCCTTCCACTATTAAATCAGCCGTCAAAATTTCATCCATAACAGTGTCCTCCTACAACTAATTGCGATTTTGGATTTGAAAATGATATCACAGCTACCCAAGGGATTTGATACTCCCCAGTCTGAAGACGCGGGTATTCTTTCGACTAGAATACCACTCTCACTAGAGTTGTGAAAGTCCCTATATTAACTGTGCTTAGCTGAATGCCTAAGTTCGCTTTTATCTTAATTAACAGTCAATGTGTCGAACCACTCTAAAATCCGATTCCAGGCCCACCAGCGATCGCGATCGGCAAATTGATGCTGACAACGTTTACTACTGATATACCCAACATGACCGCCGTAGGCTGTCAGCACTAACTCTAAGGCTGGATTGTTCGCGCTAATGGCTTGTAACTCTGGGACAAGAACCGGGTCAAACATCGGATCGTCCGCAGCATAGAGGATGAATGTGGGTTTTTTGAGGTGAGGCAAAATATGTAGGGCGCTGCTAGCGTCATAGTATTCTTCTACAGAGGAGAACCCTAACAAGCCAATTACCAGTTCATGGTCAAAGCCCCAAATACTGTTGGCGCGTTCAATGGCGGCCGGATCGATCGCCCCTGGATGTGATGCGGCGATCTGTTTTGCTAGTTTTTTTAATTGTCGCGCGATCGCTTTTTCTAGAAATTTCCCCCACTCATCTTTAACCAGATAAGACAGAGAACGATTCGAGTCTAAACTGGGACAAATCACCGCCGCGCCTGCTAGTTCTGACTCTTCGAGTCCTAACTCCGGCCCCCAATCCGCGATCGCCTGAGCTGATTTTACAGCCCACAAGGCTAATTGTCCCCCCAGGGAATAACCCGTGAACCAAAAAGGGGCCGGACATCCCATTTCTTTAGCCGCAGCAGCAATCCGCACGAAATCTTCGCCTTCGTATAGACCATCAGAAGTCAGGGTAGGAGAGAGTTGGGCAGTTTTACCGTGAGCTCGCCAGTCAAAGAATACCACTGCACAGCCTTGAGCATAGGCTTTACGGCCTAGTAGCCTGAGAAACCATTGGTTATCCAGATCGCCAGTAATCCCGTAAGTGCCAACAATGGTATATCGGGGATTTTCCGGGATAGCAACCAGGCCAAAAATCGGGACTCCACAAGCACCAGTAAAGATGTGTTCTCGGTACGGGGGCTCTGGGTAAGAGATCGTATTTTCCCAACGGCGACTAGCCCTTAATGCGCTGTACAACGTCATCAATAAACCGTTGTTCAGCAGCCAAGGTGGAGTATAGGCAAAACTGGTCATAGGGAACTAGGTTTTTGACTTCCCGATCGTACATGACAATTGACATTATTGTTGAACAGCAGTCCCAGGAGGTGCATACCGGGACATCACTTTTGAAGTAAATACAGTTAAAGGCAATGCAGTTAAAGGCCAAGTCAAGTCAAAATAGTAAATAAACTCAATCTCAGTGAGGAAAAACCTATCGACACTATCTACGGCAACCTTCAAGGTTTAAAGAAAAACCAACTCAAGCAACTGGAAAAACTTTACCATCAAAGACTTCCAGGCGATCGCCTTGCGACATCGGAATTTGCTCAACGCGCCGCTGCTATCAGCACAGAAATCGATCAGCCCGTTTGTGCCTATGTCAACCGTCGAGGACAGGTGATTCGTGTTGGTGTTGGTACGCCTCGCCAAACCCAAATCCCAGCCCTAGAATTGCCCCGCTACGGCGGCGGCCGTCTCAGCGGTATTCGCTGCATTGCTACTCACCTAAAGCCGGAACCCCCTGGTGAAGCCGCAGTGACGGCAATGGCGATCCAGAGGCTAGACGCTCTGGTTTGGCTAACTCTTACTGGTGGAGGCTTTCAGCGTCGCGGAGGCGGCGGTGCAGGCTACATTAAAGAAACCTATCTAGCTCACTTAACCCCTGAAGGGGAGCTCTTGAGCGGGGGAGCAGGGAATGTAGGGGCGGTGCCCCCGTGCCCGCCCCACAGCGGGAGAGCGGGAGATATTGAGCCTGTAATTAACACTCAAAACCGGGAAGGGTTGCCAGAAACAGACCAATCTCTCAAAACTCAAAACTTCTTCTGGAGTATGTCAACGCCTTTAAGTTTGGATGTCCTGGCTGACATTGACTTTCAGGAGTGGGTAGAAGGGATTGAAGCAGAATTTGAGCGGGAGTTTGTCGCCAAACAGGTTGATGTAGACCATGATAAGGTCTTGGTGGTCGGGATGATGACTCAGGATATGAGCCCGCAGCAATTTGAGGACGGATTGCTAGAATTGACTAGCTTGGTTGATACGGCTGGGGGTCAGGTGTTGCAAACAGTGCGGCAAAAGCGATCGCGCCCCCATCCTCAGACAGTTGTAGGCGAAGGAAAAGTTGAAGAAATCGCTCTCAGTGCCCAGACTGTCGGGGCTAACTTAATAGTATTCAATCGCGACCTCTCCCCAGCACAAGTACGGAATTTAGAAACCAAAATCGGTATCCGTGTTGTCGATCGCACTGAGGTAATTCTAGATATTTTTGCCCAGAGAGCCCAGTCTGGTGCTGGGAAATTACAAGTAGAACTCGCTCAGTTAGAATACAGCTTGCCTCGCCTCACGGGTAGAGGTCAGGCGATGTCTAGGTTAGGGGGCGGGATCGGTACGAGAGGGCCCGGCGAAACGAAGCTGGAAACAGAGCGACGCGCGATCGCCAAACGCATTTCTCGCTTGCAGCAAGAAGTTAATCAACTGCAAGCTCATCGTTCCCGGATGCGCCAGCAACGTCAATTCAGAGAAGTACCCTCAATTGCGATCGTCGGCTATACCAATGCCGGTAAATCTACGCTGCTCAATGTGCTTACTAATGCCGAAGTTTATACGGCTGACCAATTATTTGCCACTCTTGACCCCACCACGCGGCGGTTAGTGATTCCTGATGCCGTCACAGGGGAATCTCTGTCGATTGTACTTACAGATACGGTGGGATTTATTCACGAACTACCACCCTCCTTGATTGACGCATTCCGCGCCACTCTCGAAGAAGTCACAGATGCCGACGCTCTGCTGCACCTAGTGGATCTATCTCATCCCGCTTGGCAAAGTCAAATTCGCTCTGTAATGACGATTTTGACTGAAATGCCCGTGACTCCAGGGCCAGCCTTGGTTGCTTTCAACAAAATTGACCGCGTAGATGGGGACGTACTGCGGCAAGCTCAGGAGGAATTTCCCCAAGCGGTGTTTATCTCCGCCGCTAAGGCCCTAGGGTTGGAAACTCTACGCCAGAAACTAGCTCAGTTAATTTACTACGTAGCTTACCCTCGGTAAATACTTAAAATTTAATCGGGGGGTCATTGACAGGATCAAATTTACGTATATATACTGAGGACAGGTATCTGCAAAAGATGAGAGGATCGAATGGGAGAGCTTTTAGTTCTCTCTAAAATTGGAATTTGGTGGCATTAGTTTCAGACAAGCCATGTATAATTAGTTAGAGGAGGGTCGTGTGAAAATATATCCCTGGCTGCAAGCGGCAGCAGGCGGCAAATCGCTAGAATAGATGGAAGAACTGCCAGGGCAAAGCAAGGATGATGAGGTTATGGAGGAGAGGGTTGGAACCGAAAAATTCGTTTCTATTTCTCGTCCGCGATCGCAAACACACAGCACCGTGACAGCTCTCATCAGTTGGAAGACAATTCTGTTGCATTGTATTTATTGTTATCCTATTGCAACTGTTTAATTAACTAATTATGTCTACGCTACTGGCAAAACTAACTTTCGGACTCGCTGCCGCAGCGGCAGTTGGGTTCTACTACCTGGCCGGTGCCCCTCCGGCTTTAGCCCAGGTTAACGTTTGTGGGCCCGGAAACTTTTCAGATGCCTGTGCATCGGATCGCAAACCCAGCTCTGCACCTAGTCCCACAATATCAGATGTTTACACAAAGCCAACCTCTAACCAAACTTCCGTTCCCGAACCAAGCATGGCGATCGCGCTGCTGATGACAAGTGCGGGTATAATTTATTCCGCGAGAAAGCGAAAGCAAATCGATCAAGACCGCTAGGCAGTAACGTTTTACCTTTAAAGCGGGACTGTCTCTTTGATTGCGGACAGTTTTTTAGTTTTTACCCCGAAATTAAATAAAATTATCTTAACAAGAATAAAGTTATATTTAACTTGTAAGTAGTAACTGTACATTATTTCAGATTCGCCTGATTAAGATTAGAATTAAGAAATATTGCTAATTTTCGAGAAACTTATGACTCCTAAAGTTGAAATTTACACTTGGAGAACCTGTCCCTTTTGCCTTCGAGCCAAATCACTGCTGAAGCAAAAAGGGATAGATTTTATCGAGTACAGTATTGACGGAGATGAAGCAGCGCGGAGTCAGATGGCCGAGCGGGCAAAGGGGTCAAGATCCCTACCTCAGATTTTCATCAACGACCAACATATAGGTGGCTGTGACGACATCCATGCCCTCGAAGCTCAGGGTAAACTAGATCCCCTCTTAGTATAGAGGAACTGGCTAATAGTTAACCAATTAATTGTAGGATAGGTAGAGCGTCAGCGAAACCCATCTCAGAAGTTTTGAGTATAGCTAACTGTTAACTGTTAACTGTACTTATATTTGTTAACAAAGAGTTAGGTTTTGCTGACGCTTGACCAACATAATTGTGATAATTAGCAATTACCAATTACCAATTACCAATTACCAATTACCAATTACCAATTACCAATTACCAATTACCAATTACCAATTAACAATTAACAATTAACAAAATAAATGAAATTTGCATTCATCATCGATCCCATCCAACGGCTAATTCCAGGTCACGATACCAGTGTGGCACTAATGGAAGCAGCACAAGAACTAGGTCACGAAGTTTGGGTGACTCAAGCAGAAAAATTAAGCGTAATTGGTGGCAAAGCTTGGGGACTACTGAACCGCGTGGCTCTAACACCAGTAGAATTAATAGAGGGGCATTGGGTAGCGGCTGAAGTTTGGTACGAATTAGAAACGCCTACTTTGCAGCCCCTTGAGGCGATGGATGCAGTATTTATGCGAACAGATCCCCCAGTAAATATTCCTTATCTTTATGCTACTTATATTCTTGACTGTATTGACACAGCAAAAACTATTGTAATTAATTCCCCTAGAGGTCTACGGAGTGCCAATGAAAAGATGTATGCTTTGCAGTTTACAGAGGCAATTCCAGAGACAATTGTTAGCCAAAATAAACAGGTAATTCGGGAATTTGTTGAGAAAAAAGGAGCAGCCGTTTTGAAGCCATTAGGCGGTAAAGCAGGTGAGGGAATTTTATTTATGGAGGGACGAGATCGCAACTTTAACTCCTTGATTGAAATTAGCACTCAACAGGGACAAGTTCCGGTGATGGTTCAGACTTATTTGCCGGAAGCAAAAGAAGGAGACAAGCGAATTATTTTGATGAACGGTGAACCTATTGGTGCTGTAAATCGTATTCCCACTGGCAATGAATTTCGCGGGAATATGGCAGTTGGTGGTAGAGTTGCTAAGACAGAAATTACCGAGCGAGAATATCAAATTTGCACTCAGTTAGCGCCAGTTTTGCAAAAAGATGGTTTGTATTTTGTAGGTATTGATGTGATTGGCGGTTATCTTACAGAAATCAATGTCACCAGTCCTACTGGTGTGCGAGAAATTGATTTGTTAGATAATGTTTGTTTGGGTAAAAAGATTGTTAAATGGGTAGAGGAAACTAAAGCAGGACTTACGCAAAAGTATCCGTAACGCCGCCATCTTGGCGGTTACTTTACCGCCAAGATGGCGGCGTTACGTAAGTCCTATTTGTAATTATTATTAGGGGCAATCTTCCTGCGATCGCCCCGCATCTTCGGGGTCAGCACGGGGGCTAACCCCGACAATTTTTGTAGTTAACAACTTGGTTTACCTGGATACAACACGAGGTACATAGAGAGGAGAGCCAAAAGGAATAGGAACATTTCCAGCAATGATATTCCGTAGGGCAATTTGTACGTTAGGTGTGGCAATTCCATCACGATAAAGGCCTGCACGCTCCTGAAAACGTTTCACAGCATATTCAGTGTCATTCCCAAATACTCCATCAATAGCGCCAGGAGTAATGCCTAAACGTCTCAATTGACTCTGAAGTTCTCTAACCGCAGGGCCACGACTATTTCTTCCCAACGTGAAAAGGGTAGTTAAACCAGTTTGTTGGTAGGGAGGCTGCAAAGGGGGAATAATAGGGGGATTGGCATAGCTAATTTCCGCGATCCCCAGGTCTATAGCATAAAGAGTAGTCTGGTCGGCACAGCCAGTAGCTACAAGGTTATTAGCTTGCTGAAAACGGGTGACTGCACTAAGAGTGCGCTCGCGGTATTTGCCATCAACAGCACCATAAAAGAAGCCAAGAGCTTTTAACTTTTGTTGAAGGGAAGTTACTGATGGATACCTTTTATTTTCAAAACGCAACCCCTGACAAGTTCTGATAGTTGTGCTTGTATTTGAAGGTTGGCCTATTGGAGATGGTGGATAGTAACCTTGGCTTGGCGTTCGTGGATAGGGCCCTAAACCCAGGTAATAGAGGGTGAAATCATCAGCTATGCCAGTCGCCCGGAGTCCTCTCGCTAGCTGAAACTGTCTAACAGCCTCTTCAGTAATGCTGCGATAGCGGATAGTTGGGGTTGTACCTATTGGGAAGTAACCCTGTGCTTGCAATCGTTGCTGAAGCGCTCTCACCTGTTCGCCGTTAGATCCTGGCCTGAGTTCAGCATTAGCTGAGTTAGCTATACTCAAAACTGACAATACCAAAACTAGAGATAACAAGGGGATGTACGTCTGGCTAGATAGCTTTTTCCAATTCAATCCCTCAAGCAATTTCGGCTCCGTAGGGCTTTCCCAGACAAGAGCAAGTTCAAGGTAAGCAAATGAGTCCATAATTTTCCTGCAAAAATTTGGCTAGTGGATATCTGCTGACTCAAAAATAAAAATTTTGAGCTTCTATTTATCTGTCAATGTCTTAGCCTACTTTTTTATGCAAAAAATCGGTTTTTGTAAAGAAACTTTACAAAACTGGCTGAGGAGTGAGATCCTAACTTTTGACACCGAAAGGGGTAAAGCCGTCTTGCTCTTCCCCTAGCCTCTCTTCCTCAGTTTAAATTAAGCCAATGCGATCGCAAATTACAGCCGCTACCGCCGCAAAGGCTGTAATTCCCAGAGCTACGAGGGGGTGTTGACCTTGACTTACCGCAAAGGATGTGACAATGCCAGCTCCCAAAGCAGCGGTGACAGCAGCTTTGAGCAAGTCTTCATCGGAACGCTTGCCGTACATAATTTTTAATCCTGGCTAGTTTTTTATCGGATGATTTACTGTGATTAAACCTATCACCAGATTGCGACTGCGGTTAACTTTGACAAGGTATTGCAATTAAGCTTTAAATTTAGCTAACTTTCTTAACAGTGTTAAGTTTTGAGTTGGAGAGCGATCGCTCTCTTGACAGCCCTGTATTGTTAGAGTCGATAGAGGCATTGCTACCTCTATCTCTCCTTCAGAACCGGACGTGAGACTTTCACCTCATCCGGCTCCTCAATAATTCCACCTTTGTTATAGGCACGATTCAAAACGGTTTATTGTCGTGATTCTTATTTAGGGAACCGTCCGTAGCTGTCTTTATGTCATGGCAATGTCTATGCAGAAGTTGAAGATTATCATATTGGTCTTTACCACCTAATGAGAGCGGCAATTTATGGTCAACTTCTACAATGTCTGTACTTGTAAAGTACAAACCACAGTGTGAACAGATACCCTTTTGTTTCTTGATTAAGGATGCAACCCTGTTAGGTGTATCTGGGCTTTCGCC
>NZ_JARFTR010000189.1 GCF_029167235.1 Kamptonema sp. UHCC 0994
CGCCGCCCTCTGGGCGGTTTGTTACCGCCCAGAGGGCGGCGTTACGTAAGTCTTCAAAACAATAAATTGCGAATAGGAGAAATATAAATTATGTCAGAAAGACCTGAATGGAGAGATGTTTTGGTAGGGATTGGATCGGCATTTTTTATGAATATAGCCTTTGTTTTACTATGCGTCGTTCTAATCTCTATAGCCTCTTCTATTTCCGCGCTCAGCTATTTTCTACCTTTATTTGCTTATGGAATATTCGGCATAGGATTATCTCAACTTTTATATATTGTCCCAACTGTTATTAACCTAAAACGCCAGCAAAAATGGGGAGAAATGAAAGGGGTAATTATTGGTGCTATATTGACAGCTTTAATCAGTGGCGGCTGCTTTTACTTAATTTACTCCTTCTTTGGACAACAATAAAAGTTCTTCACACACCAGTTTAGCTAGTTTGTTGGCTGCACCTGATTCTCCTCGAACTGCCCGCAAACGTTCCCGCATTTCTTCTAACTTTTCAGGATGATTTAAGTAGTCGATTACTAATTCTGCTAAGGCTTGCGGTTCCAGTTTACCGATTAATTCTGGCACTATTTCTTCCTGTGCCCAAATATTCGGCCATGCAAACAATTTTCCTTGTCTCATTTGGAATGCTAACCAGTTAATTACAGTAGCAAAGACAGAACCAAATAATGGTAAATTTGCGAGTAATCCCGGTATGCCATTCCAAGTTTTCATCGCATCCATTTGTTGCATTGGTAGCAAAACAATCATGGGTATTGCTAAAGAACCTAATTCAGCAGTATTGGCTCCAACAGTTGTTAAGCAAAGGCTACATTTAGATAATAAGTTATATGCGGGAAACTGGGTATAAAGTTCTAATCGGACTCCATTTGTTGTCAGTAAAAATGGAAATTCTGCTAAATGTAGTTCAGCACTGATGTTACCAAATAGGGATAAAACTTTATTTTTTTTAGGGTCTGCAAAACTTGCTAAAGTGTGTAAATCGAGAGTGGGGGCAACTGGAATTACGAAGCGAGTCTGAGGACGAAGACGGTGAATATGTTCTGCGATCGCGATACTTAAGGGTATACCGGAAGCCAATTTTGCAGCCTTTGAACCAGGTAACATTCCTATTAATTCGGCCTTGGCTTCGTCACGCCGCCCTGCGGGCGGTAGAGGAACCGCCCGGAGGGCGGCGTTACGGGGGGTTTCGTTGCCTAAATCGGCCATTAAATCGCCAACAATGGTACATTTATCTGCATATTTTTTAGGAATGCTGGCGATCGCATCTGGTTTCATCACGCCAAAGCGATCGATCCAATGCAGCCATCGCGCTTCCCATTCAGCATAGACGACAGTGCGATAGTTTAAACGCTTGCCGATTACTACAGTAAAAAATTGATCGCCGCCTAGAAATAAAACCACTCCTTTGTCCCGCCAATCCCAGTTTTCTGCTGTTTTACCCGACAATAAGAAGGGGAAAAAATGCTCTGCTGCTTGTACTCTATCTACTTCTGGGTAGGAAAGCGCGATCGCAGCTTCAGATCCAGAGGCGTTGGGACAAGGGGACAGTACAACGGAAATGCGGACGAGAGTGCGATCGCATCCCAACTGTTCTCGCAAAGCTTGCACAACTGGACGCACCCAGGTGGTCAATTCTCCAGGGCCATTAGAGAGGATTAAAATATCTATTGCCATATTAGTTGAGATTTTAAGAGAGAATATGAACCGCAGAGAAACAGAGAACACAGAGGAAGGAACCAATGACAGACCTAATTAATGCCGCCAAAACGGGTGATGTTTCTACTTTAGAAGCTTTGATCGAGCAGCGTGTAAATGTCAATGCGAAAGATGAAGAAGGGTTGACAGCTTTGACTGCTGCTGCTGAGGCAGGACATATTGACATTGTGCAAAAACTACTAGCTGCTGATGTTGATATAAATGGCTGCGATAACGATGGCTGGACGGCTTTAATGGGGGCCGCTGCTGCTGGACAGATTGACATTGTAAAAGCACTGCTAGATGCAGGTGCAGATGTGAATGCCAAAACTAATTTTGGTTTAACTGCTTTGATGAGTGCTGCTGGTAGCGGCCATGCGGAAGTTGTGCAGATTTTGTTAGACAAAGGAGCTGATATCAAAGCTAAGGATAATAATACTTGGACTGCCTTTGTTTGGGCTTCATCTGAGGGTCATACAGCGGTGGTTGAGGTTCTTAAAGCTGTTCGCGATCGCCATTAATCATTTAGAAACTTGCTTTCTGTAACGCCGCCCTCTGGGCGGTAAAATCACC
>NZ_JARFTR010000076.1 GCF_029167235.1 Kamptonema sp. UHCC 0994
CGGTGCCCTAACCGCCTAGAAGGCGGCGTTACGGATATCTGTCCTAACTGCCTTGGCGGTTGCTATACCAATTACCAATTACCAAAACAACCCAGTAATTCCCCTCGGTGTTGGCAACAAAATCATCACCAATAACCCTAAAGAAACCAATCCCAAGAAATCGCGCCAGTTATCCAATTCACTAACATCATTAAGTGCTGGTTCATCGTTAAGTGGCATCAAAAATAAAAGCACTGCCCATAGCAAAAGCCCCGGCTCTAACAAAGCAAGCAAGAACATTAAAAATCGTGCAATTTGCCCGATGGCCATGCTAATCTTTTGACCAAACATCGCATGGACAATGTGACCTCCATCCAACTGTCCCACAGGTATTAAATTAAATGCCGTTACCACTAAACCTAAATAACCCGCTACTGCTACCGGATGCAAATTAATAGCATTGTCTGGAGTTAAAGCGCTTCCAAGTGTTAATTTGCTTAACAAAGATAACAATAGTGAAAACTTGGGATTGAAAGACTCAAAATTTAATATCCCCGATCGATCGGATAGAGGAACAATAGTGGAGTTAGCCAAACCCCAAACCATAAATGGTAACGAGATTACTAAACCTGCTAGTGGGCCAGCAATACTGATGTCAAATAAAGCTTTACGATTCGGTATTGGACTCCGCATCTGGATGAATGCGCCAAAAGTGCCTAAGAAAAATGGCACGGGAATAAAATAAGGCAAAGTTGAGCGAATTTTGTAGAAACGAGCAGCTAAATAGTGGCCGGATTCGTGGGTTCCTAATATTAAGAGCAGTGAGATTGCATAAGGCAATCCTTTGAGCAAGAGAGCAGGATCGGACTGTAATGATTTATTAGTAATGCCGGCCATTTCTGTGCCGGCAATTGTTGTGGTAAACAGCGTTACTAACAATAAACCCAGAGCTAAAATTGGTCGTGTTAAACGTTCATTATTGAGAGTGTTTTGGGCATTAACTCTTTTAGGATTGGGAACTAGGGCAAAAAATGGTTTGCCGCTAAGACTATTTTGAAAGATTACGAGAAAGCGATCGCCAAAATACTTCTCAACATTCTCCGTAATTGTCTGATATGCCGTCTCTGAATTTGTCCGCAATTGTCCGCGACAAATCACTGATTGGGGTCGAAATTCCAAATGTTGTAGGTAGTAAACTGACCAAGGAAAACAATCTCGGAGGTTAGCTTCTTCTAGTTTGTCAATTGGGCGTAATTTAGCCTTTTTCTGTTCATTCTCTGGGGATTGAGGTGCGGCTACTTCAGCCTTTGGCGTGGGTATTTCCTTACGTCCCCACTGTACCAACAGCCAGTACAAACAAGGACAAACAATTAAAGGCGCGATCGCTAATTCTACAGGTAGCGGCTTGTGGGAACCGTGAACTAAAATCCATGTACCCCAAATCAACCCTGGTGTCATCATCACCAGCCACAAAACCCATACGGGAGTACGAGTAATGCGACTAACACCCCGTTGTAACGAAAAGTATGTAATTAATCCCAGTAGTAGCAACCATAATAGGAATAGCATAATATTTATTCCAGTCAGTTAAAAAGTTTCCTTGACACAACAGAGTTCTACATCCAAACAACCCAGGCCAGTGCTGGAGAACATCTTTGCTTTCCCGCCTAACCGGGATACCCTGGGAGCGACAGCCTACTTCATTGTAGAAAACCAAATGAATATCCTGGTTGATAGTCCCGCGTGGGATGACGCAAACCAGGCATTTTTGCGCTCTTTTGGCGGCGTGCACTGGCTATTTCTCACCCATCGGGGTGCGATTGGTAAGGCGAAGGAGATTCAGCAAGCGATGGGGTGCGACATCGTTATCCAAGAGCAAGAAGCTTATTTGTTACCGGGTTTAAGTTTAACGCCATTTCGCCAAGAGTGGGCGCTCAGCGAGCATTACCAAGGGATTTGGACACCGGGACATTCTCCAGGATCGTCCTGTTTGTACTATGCTGGCTATGGCGGTGTGCTGTTTACCGGACGGCATTTATTGCCAAATCAGCAAGGTACGCCGACACCGCTACGGACTGCTAAAACTTTTCATTGGCCGCGACAAATACAAAGCGTTAAGTTACTGATCGATCGCTTTTCACCGGCAACTCTACATTATATTTGTCCGGCTGCGAATACGGGGTTACTGCGCGGGAAAAGAGCGATCGCAACAGCTTACGAACAATTAGCCAATCTCGATTTAGCAGCTTTATGACTTGTAAAATTGTTTGTAACGCCGCCCTCTGGGCGG
>NZ_JARFTR010000032.1 GCF_029167235.1 Kamptonema sp. UHCC 0994
GCGGTATCTTTACCGCCCAGAGGGCGGCGTTACAACGCTCAAAACTTCCTCACCTAATTCTTAACATGACAGAATCCCCACTCAAACATATTGTAGCTGACACTCTTACCGTTTTTTGGGGAGATTGGTTAGATTTACGAATCAGAATTCTCCCAGTTGCGGCTGCTGGTTTAGTATCACCAATCATCTATATTTTAGCCTTTGGTTTGGGATTAGGTAGTTCATTGCCTAAACCCGCCATTGGCGGCAATTACTTAGAGTTTATGTTACCAGGAATGGTAGCTTTATCGTCAATGACAATCAGTTTTAGCGGTACGGTATTTTCCATTTGTGGGGAACGCCTATACACTAAAACTTTTGAGGAATTACTATTACTGCCAGTGCATCCTTTAGCTTTGCATACTGGTAAAATGCTAGCGGGAATTGTCCGGGGTTTACTAACTTCGGCTTCAGTGATTTTAGTAGCAGTTTTATTCACTCAAAAGCTGGTATTTCTCAATCCGCTATTTTTGCTGGTAATAGTGCTCAATTGTGCGGTATTTTCTGGTTTGGGTGTAATTGTAGGGTTGACGGTAAAATCCCTGGAAGCTGTTGGTTTATATAACAATTTCCTTATAGTTCCCATGTCATTTTTGGGAGCAACTTTTTTCGATCCTGCAACTTTGCCAATGGCTTTGAAAACAATAGTTTATCTCTTGCCACTGACTTATGCTAGTATTGGATTGAGAGCCGCAGCCTACGATTTAACCAAGTTTCCTTGGTATATTGTGCCGATTTTATTGGGTGCAGCAGTTATTTTTTCTCTAATTGGGGCTCGCCAATTTTCGACCCAGCAGGATTAGTTTAATTCGATTCTCACGTAACGCCGCCCTCTGGGCGGTATCTTTACCATCCAGAGGTCAGTATTACAACTATGATGAGTATAGAAAAGAGTTTTCAGATAGCTTTGAACTATCAACAAAACGAACAATTACAAGAAGCTGAATCTATTTATCTTCAAATCTTAGCAGTTCAGAGAAATCACATTGAGAGTATAAGTAACTTAGGCGTTATTTATAAAAGGCAAGGTGATATAGAAAAAGCCATAGAGTTTTATCGATTAGCACTTTCTTTTGATTCTAACTATGAGATTGGCTTATCTAATTTAGCTAATTGTCTGATGGAATTAGAAGAATTTAATGAAGCTCTTGTATGTTTTAAGCGTTTGGTAGAAATTCAACCAGATTCTTTAAATACTTTAAGGCAAATCGGAGCAGTTTTGATTCAAAAAGGTCAATTAGATGAAGCAATTACCTATTTTAAAACTGCCTTAGAAAAATTACCTACTGATGTTGAATCTCATTGGTCAATTGGAAATATATTAGTACGACAAAATCGCCTCTTTGAAGCCAGAGATATATTTACGAATATCTTGCAATTGCATCCCAGTCATGTTAACTCTCAGAGATGGTTATCCTTTGTCAATCATTTATTGAGTGACCATCATCAAGTTGCCTTTGATTATCAAGAAACTGCTATAAATTTTGAGATTACAGGCAAAAATCTCGGTGTTGAAATTGCTCACACATCAGGTCATTTTTATGAATTGGCTGAATTGGAATTTATCGATAAAAATGTTAAAGTTAAAAATCCTGTGATTGTAGATGTAGGAGCAAATACTGGCAACCATTTAGTCTATTTTGCCAAAGTGATGACAGCGGCTAAAGTGATTCCTATTGAGTTTCATCCAGGTGCAATTGATTTGTTAAAAAGAAATATATTTTTAAATCAACTTAGTAATGTAGATTTATCCAAATTAGGCTATGCTGTTGGCCGATTTCCAGGCAAATCTACTCTGGTAGAACATCCAGCCGGGGATTTGTGTTTAAATGAAGTGGTAGCTAGTGCAACGGGGGAAATAGAAGTTCTGCCTTTGGATGAATTAGTACAAGAGCCAATAGATTTAATCAAAATCGATGTGGAAGGGTTAGAAATTGATGTTTTAGAAGGAGCTAAAAAGATATTATTAAAATATCAACCGGACGTAATCATCGAAGTTAGGAGAGTGAATCAAAAGAGATTAATGAATTTTTTAGAAACAATTAGTTATCGCGTCCTTAGACAGTTTGATTATTGGAAATATAGTAATTTTTATCTACAGCCTATTCGCGAATTAAGCCAACCAAAGCAACTTGATAGTCAGGTAAGCTTGGATTTTTTTAGAGGGAAGTCATTGGAAATATTTTAACAGGACTTATGCAAAATTATCCGTAACG
>NZ_JARFTR010000014.1 GCF_029167235.1 Kamptonema sp. UHCC 0994
TTTTATACAGTTTGTGATATCGCATCCGGTCTAAGAAGTAGCCGATACGGATGTAACTGAGAAATCCTGATTGAATTTCTGTGTCTACGTTTTTGTAGGCGACATAGGGCCATTCCCACTCAGTTTCCACTAAGGCTAAATCTTCTAAGATTTTCCGTAAAGGGCTTGATTCGTTTACGGAGTCGGGGTTGATGTAAAGTGCAGGATTCATTTCTATTTCTCGTTAGCAACAATTTCGATTTGGCAGAGGTTAAGGTCGCAGGTGTCTTTGAGGTCATCAAGGATTTGGTAAAGCTTTTGTAAGGCGTGATAGTTACCAGCACAGTTAATAATCAAGTCGCTGGCAATTGATTCCAAGCTGTTGATTTCTTGGTTAACGGCTTCGGTAATGGGTGGGATGTGTCCGAGTTGGTAGGTGTAAATTATCATCTTTGTTAGTTGTTAGTTGTTAACTGTTAACTGTTAACTGTTAACTGTTAACTGTTAACTGTTAACTGTTAACTGTTAGGGAGAAAGCGATCGCCTCTAGCTAGACGATCGCACATCAACTGATTGGGAGAAATTCAATGTCTATCGGAAACGTGGCGGTGGTTCACGCGCCACAGCTTCAGGGATGTTCAAGCTCAGTTGACCGGGACTAGGTTGGGCAAAATACCAACTGTCGATAAATTCTTGAGCTAGAGCAATTTGCCCGTCTGGGCCATCAAGGTCTAATTCACACTCGCAGTGATAGAGGCGATGCCTTTGGCTGGCTTCGCCTACGCTGCTTGGAGGTGTGGCGTAAATTTCGTAGCCTTCATCAATTAGCAGTTCCCATGACCGATATTTGGCTTTGAAATAACCAGGTTCTATTAATACCCACCAGTCTTCCCCGTCGTCGTCATCTTCTTCGCACTTAATGGCTTCTGGCAGAATTGGCTCTTCCCACCATTGAGGTAGTTTCTCCAGTTTGCTAAAGTCTCGCGGTATTCGTAAAAGTTCCAGCACTTCCGAACTGTCGATGCCTTCGGCGGGCGTAGCGATCGCATTCTCCACACCCTCAACTTCCACCGGTGGAACTTCCCCCGGTGCGATCGCATCCTCCACATCTTCAACTTCCAGCGGTGGAATTTCCATCACTTCTGACTCAGTGTCTTCACCTTCTGATTCTGAACAGTCTGAACAGTCGCAATAATCGTCACAGTCAATGCAGGGATCGTTGTCACAGCATTCAGTAGCCATCGCATACAATTCTTGTTCATACTCAATCTCTGATTCCTCAGTGGGAGTATGTCCCCATCCCTCATGACCGCAGTTGCGACAGTAAAAATAATGTTCTTTGGGGTTGTGGTAGTGGAAGCGTCGGATGTCCTGACTTCCACATTGAGAGCAATTTTCAGGATGTTCTGTCACTTCTTCAACTTGCGCCGGGGGAACTTCTGTTGCTTCTGGCAGTTTTTCCTCTGGTTCCATCACCAAAACTAAGTTTTTAGGTAAGAAACTGCGGGCGCGATCGCCACTGATTCCCACTCGACCGCTGGCATAAAACTGGGTGATGTGACCGATCGCTTGCTCTGGATAATGCTTGTGCGCTACCAAGTCGCCAAGGGAAAACTGATTTTCAACCATAAAAGTCTCCTGCAAAGTTCCAACGAACTCTACCTATCAGTGAATTTACCTATGAGAGACTGCAACTAAGGCGCTTTACAAGTCACGTCATGCTCATGTCCGGCTCGTTGAGCTGCCTTTTGTGCGTCTATACTTCCATAATTTACTATGGACATTCCTTGATGTCAATAGTTTAATATGGATTCAATGATAAAATGAATCCAGAAACGGTCGATAACCCAGAACCCACACCTACCTTGAAAAATTTAGTTGAGGCTGCCGGAAAGACTCAGCGCCAGTTAAGCAAAGACACTGGGATTCCTGAAGTCACTATCAATACTTGGGTTGCTCGTAAGACAGTACCCCGTCTTGATAATGCAATCGTGGTGTGTCGTGAGTTAAATATCTCGTTGAAAGTTTTTGCTAAATCTATGGGGCTTAACGTTGAAGGTTTGCCTGACGATCAACCGCCTAGACGAACTGGCAACTCACCACCGGGGGAATAAATCTCTACCCGTCCACTGGACACTGGAGCCAAGTCCAGTGGAAACCAAACCGATACTACAAAATGCAGCTTCCTGGCGTTGTGCAGCGGGAAGCTGC
>NZ_JARFTR010000241.1 GCF_029167235.1 Kamptonema sp. UHCC 0994
AGACTCTAACATGAGCGAGTGGGTAGTGGGTATCTGACTTACCCTTTAAGAACCCAAATTTGGGCGGATTCATCCCCCAAATTTTGTCCTTAAGAATCCCCGCGTCTTTAGACCGGGGAGTGTCAAATCTGCTATATCCGTGTCAAAAACCCGGTACGAAGCCGAAGTTGCGAGGGTACGAAGTAAACCCGAAGCAATCGCCTAGCCTCTGCGATTGCTTCGCTTCGCTCGCAATGACGACGGTATTACTTAGGACTTATGCAGGGGGCTCAGAAACCGGGTTCCTGAACCAGAATTAAAGTGCTGTATTATTGCAGTGGCAAGAAAAGAGTCATCACTTCCCCTTTTTGAGGCCTTTGTCGCACCACCAATTTCCCCCCAGCCGCTCTAAATAAATTCTTTGTCACGCTCAAACTAAGACTTAAACTACCAGTTTCCGGCTGAAACATCAACAACGGCCCAATAGACTTAAGAGGCCCATTTGGAGTTTCTTTAAACGCCGATTCGTTTTTAGTTCCTGGTTGTAGTTGAGATTCCAACTGTAATTTTAATTGATTTCCCGCTAACATCACCCCAACTTGAATGTGACTTCCTGCCGGCAGAGTGCGAGTAAAATCTTCAATTAAACCAGTTAAAACCTGATCCAGCATTGCCTGATCTCCCATCACAGTTGGTAAATTTTGTGGGAGAATAACTTCGAGAGTGTGATTGCGTTGACAAGCTTGTTTTTGCCAGCGGATGAGATTACTTTGAAAGACTTGAGTTAGGGAAATAGCTGTTAGTTGAACTGAAGATTGCTTGGCCTGAGACATTTCTAATTCTACGGCCCGGAAAATTAAGCCAAAGCGGTCAATTTGGGTCGTACATTCGGAGTCAATCATTTCTAATCGCTTCACTACTACTGGATCGAGATTAGGGCGTTTTAGTAGTAGCCGAGTCAGTGTACGGATTGTTGCTAAAGGAGTGCGAACTTCATGGGCAATTGCTTGTAGCAATTCAACTTCTTGGGATTTTGGATTTTGGGTTTTAGCTTTTGGATTTGGTGATGTCCCCAAATCTGTAGTTTTTCTGCCTTTCTCCTGTTGTCGTTGTCCGCAATCTTCTAAGGGCAAATTCTGCAATAACAGGCGGCTAAACTGCATTACAATTTTGTAGTCAGGTGCGATCGGAGGAAACTGCTCAAATAGGAGCGTCATCGATTTAGCGCTACTCGAAACTGACTTGCTGAAAGTTAAGTTTTTACCTTCAGGGAAACTTGTTAGTAATTCCTCGCTATTCTTGACTCGTAGCTGCAAGGCGGCCCATGCTTGTAGTACAACTGCCGGATCGAAGGAAAATAGAAAGGCTGGATTTCCTAAAGCATTTTCTCCTAGTACCATTACCAGACTAAATTTAGCTGTTAATACTAAACAAAACTGCTCATTTGCCAAAGGATCGCCGTTCCAAATAGGTAATGCTGGTGTTGTCGGAGGAACTGATATTGTCCCCTCTGGTGCTGGTAGTAAAGGTAAAGCGTGTCTTGCTTGAGAAGATAAGTATGTGTTAGCTTCCTGCGGGGTACTGGTAAAAATCCAAGCAGCAAAGTTTTTCACTGATACAGGGTCAGTCAAAACCGAGGAAGGGCCAGATAATATTAATCCTTGATGGGATTGTTGAGTGTTGATTGGCGAATGTTGACTGGGAAATTTCGCCCTCTCCCCCGATCCTCTGCTCCCCCTTTCCCCTACGGCCCTTTCGTGTTCTAATAGTTGATTGAGAGTGGCGATCGCAGCGTACCACTCCTGCTGCGCTCTGACTCGGAGAGCGATGCGAACTCCAGAGTGGGAATAATCTGAATTTTCATGTAGCGCGATCGCATCTGAGGAGGTGATGTCATTTTTAACCCCATCTTCGGCTAAAATCTCGCTAATGGTCGGTAAAAAGTAACTGTTCACAACACACCCGCCTATAAAATTTACATTTTAGATTTTAGATTTCTGGCTTAATGCTAAATCGTTTCTCTCTTCAGAGTATCGGTTTATGTCTGTACTGTATATTCGCATAACCGAACTAATAAGTAGCAATCTCCGCTTTTTTTTGCTGATGGCCGCCGCATCGCGCTTTTCCAGGTCAGCTTCAACTACGGTGATGAGCTAATTATTTGTAACGCCGCCCTCTGGGCGGTTTTTCGACCG
>NZ_JARFTR010000170.1 GCF_029167235.1 Kamptonema sp. UHCC 0994
AAAGAAACCGCCAGGATGGCGGCGTTACGTAAAGTGCGCGATCGCCACTACCAATCTCTCCCTGTAGCGACAACAAGTTACAATTACGTTAAGATTGATTAACATAATTAAAAATTCCCAAGTCTTTGTGACTTAAAAAATAGGAGGATAGACCTCGGTGAATAAACGGTGGAGAAACGCAGGCCTGTACGCACTACTGGCGATTGTCGTCATTGCCTTAGCAACAGCATTTTTTGACAAACAGCCCCCCAGCCGACAACTGTGGAAGTACAGCGAATTCATTGAGCAAGTCCAGAGCAAGAGAGTAGACAAAGTAAGTATAAATGCTGACCGGACTAGAGCCCTAGTCACTTCCCAGGATGGCACTAAGGTACTCGTCAACTTGCCTAATGACCCTGAGCTGATCAATATCCTCACCACTAACGGCGTGGACATTTCAGTTTTACCCACGAACGACGAAGGCTTCTGGCTCAAAGCCATGAGCAGCCTATTCTTTCCCATCCTACTTTTAGTTGGATTGTTCTTCCTGTTGCGGCGAGCCCAAAATGGCCCTGGTTCTCAAGCGATGAACTTTGGCAAATCTAAAGCCAGAGTGCAAATGGAACCCCAAACCCAAGTAACTTTCGGGGATGTCGCCGGTATTGAACAAGCCAAATTAGAACTGTCGGAAGTTGTGGACTTCCTGAAAAATGCCGATCGCTTTACCGCAGTTGGCGCAAAAATTCCTAAAGGCGTGCTCTTAGTCGGCCCTCCCGGAACTGGTAAAACCTTGCTAGCTAAGGCCGTCGCCGGTGAAGCTGGCGTTCCTTTCTTCTCGATTTCCGGTTCTGAATTTGTGGAAATGTTCGTGGGTGTCGGCGCGTCTCGCGTCCGCGACTTATTTGAACAAGCCAAATCTAACGCACCTTGCATCGTATTCATCGATGAAATTGATGCCGTTGGCCGCCAGCGGGGTGCTGGTTTAGGCGGCGGAAACGATGAGCGCGAACAAACCCTCAACCAGTTATTAACTGAGATGGATGGCTTTGAGGGCAATACTGGCATCATTATTATTGCTGCTACCAACCGCCCTGACGTGCTGGATTCAGCGCTGCTGCGTCCGGGTCGTTTTGACCGTCAAGTGGTGGTCGATCGCCCTGACTACGCGGGTCGCTTGGAAATTCTCAACGTCCACGCTCGCGGCAAAACTTTGTCTAAGGATGTGGATTTGGATAAAATTGCTCGCCGGACTCCTGGTTTCACGGGTGCAGATTTGGCTAATTTGCTGAATGAAGCCGCTATTTTGGCTGCTCGTCGCAATTTGACAGAAATCTCGATGGATGAGGTTAATGATGCGATCGATCGGGTGCTGGCTGGCCCTGAGAAGAAAGACCGTGTAATGAGCGAAAAGCGCAAAACGCTGGTAGCTTATCACGAAGCTGGTCACGCTTTGGTGGGTGCTTTGATGCCTGATTATGACCCAGTACAGAAGATTAGCATTATCCCTCGCGGTCGCGCTGGCGGTTTGACTTGGTTTACGCCGAGTGAAGATCGGATGGATTCTGGTCTTTATTCCCGCTCTTATTTGCAAAATCAGATGGCGGTGGCTTTAGGTGGTCGGATTGCTGAGGAGATTGTCTTCGGTGAGGAAGAAGTGACTACTGGCGCGTCGAATGATTTGCAACAGGTGGCGCGTGTGGCTAGACAAATGGTGACTCGGTTCGGGATGAGCGATCGCCTCGGCCCAGTTGCTCTCGGTCGTCAGCAAGGCAATATGTTCATGGGCCGGGACATCATGGCGGAGCGCGATTTCTCCGAAGAGACAGCCGCTACGATCGATGATGAAGTCCGCACTTTGGTAGATCAAGCTTACCGCCGCGCTAAAGAGGTGCTGGTTGGTAATCGTCACGTCCTTGATAAATTAGCAGATATCTTGGTGGACAAGGAAACTGTGGACGCTGACGAGTTGCAAGAGTTGCTAGCGAATAATGATGTCAAGATGGCTGCGATCGCATAATCAATTTTAGAGTGCGATCGGATCTAGAATCTTAAATTAGGGTAATTCCGGTTTCCGGGATTGCCCTAATTTTTGGGAAGGATGAGAATCGTCATGATGCGATCCGTAACGCCGCCTTCTAGGCGGTATCTTAACCGCC
>NZ_JARFTR010000284.1 GCF_029167235.1 Kamptonema sp. UHCC 0994
AGCATGGCTTCCCAACTCAAAGCATCCTTTAGCACCCTGGAAGCACAAAAAGAAACTTTAGCCGATCAAAATCAAGAACTACATCATCTCGACCAACTTAAAGACGAATTTTTAGCGAATACCTCCCACGAAGTCCGCACCCCTCTCAATGGTATTATTGGTATTGCCGAATCACTCATTGATGGCGCAACGGGAGAACTCCCTTCTACTACCCAAAGCAACCTGCAATTAATTGTCTCCAGTGGTCGCCGTTTGGCCAGCTTAATTAACGATATTCTTGACTTCTCTAAACTCAAACATAATAACCTAGAACTACGATTAGCATCCGTTGATTTAAGAGCCATTACTAATATTATTCTCACCCTCAGTCAACCTTTAGCCCAGCAGAAAAATTTACAGTTAATCAACGCTATTCCTGAAGATTTACCCAATGCGGAAGCCGACGAAAATCGCTTACAACAAATTCTCCATAACCTGATTGGCAATGCCATTAAATTCACTCCATCTGGAACTGTCGAAGTCTCTGCACAAGTGATATCTCCTAACCAAGAGGATATATTAGCTGTCACTATTTCCGACACAGGAATTGGCATTGCTGAAGATAAATTTGAGCGCGTCTTTCAATCCTTTGAACAAGCCGAAGGTTCCACCGCGAGAGAATATGGCGGTACAGGATTGGGACTAGCTGTTACTAAACAACTCGTCGAATTACATGGTGGTAAAATTACTATCCAGTCGCAAATCGGAGTGGGCTCGCAATTTACCTTTACTTTACCCATTGCCCAAGAAACAGTTAAATTAGTTCCACCAATTACAGGGTTCCACAACAACTTTAGTTCTGAATTAATGACTTTAGCCCCCATCCAAAAAGCCATTAATATTGCCACTGACAACCAACAATTCAAAATCTTAATCGTTGATGACGAACCGATTAATCGTCAGGTCTTAATTAATATTCTTTCCCTTTATAATTACATTCTAACCGAAGCCAGTAATGGAGAAGAAGCCTTAGCTACAATTGAAAAGGGTTTTATCCCTGACTTAATCTTACTAGATTTGATGATGCCTCGAATGACTGGCTACGAAGTTTGTCAGAAAATTCGCGAACGTTTCCCCGCCCATGAATTGCCGATTGTCATGTTGACAGCCAAAAATCAAACCGAAAATATTGTGGATGGATTTACATCAGGGGCGAATGATTATTTGGCTAAACCCATTCAAAAACAAGAAATGTTAGCGCGGATGAAAACTCATTTGAATTTAGCTAAACTTACCTTAGCTTACGGGCGATTTGTGCCGCGAGATTTTCTGAACTTCTTAGGAAAAGAAAGCATCATTGATGTACAAATTGGCAATCAGATTCAGCAAGAAATGACGATCATGTTTTCTGACATTCGCGACTTTACCACTCTGTCAGAAGCGATGACACCTCAAGAGACTTTTAACTTTATTAATTCCTATTTAAGTCGAGTTAGTCCCGTAATTAGAGAGCATAAAGGCTTTATTGATAAGTACATTGGGGATGCGATTATGGCTTTGTTTCCGCAGTCAGCAGATGAGGCAGTTAAAGCCGCTATTTCCATGCAACAAAAAGTGGTAACTTTTAACGAAGAAAGGCAACAGCAAGGTCAAGTTCCAATTGCGATTGGTATTGGTTTACATACAGGTAAATTAATGCTCGGTACGATTGGTGAATCTGAACGGATGGAAACTACAGTAATTGCTGATGCGGTGAATTTAGCTTCACGTTTAGAAGGTTTAACTAAGGTTTATGGAGCCGGAATTTTAATCAGTCATAATACTCTCTGTTGTCTTGACTATACTCAAGAACAATGCTTTAGATTTTTAGATCGGGTAATGGTAAAAGGGAAAAAATTAGCCGTTGCTGTCTTTGAAGTTTATGATGGTGATGCACCCGAACAAAAGCGATTAAAGCATCAAACTCAGGCTCGTTTTGAAGTAGCAGTGTTTCTGTACTATCAACAACAATTTCAGGAGGCGAAACACATATTTCAGGAGGTTTTACAGATTAATCCTCGCGATAAAGCGACGATGGTTTACATCAAGCGTTGTGAGAAATATCAACAGTATGGAGTCCCCG
>NZ_JARFTR010000254.1 GCF_029167235.1 Kamptonema sp. UHCC 0994
GTAAAGTCACCGCCCAGAGGGCGGCGTTACGGTTCTATAGCAACCTTCTTGGCAGTTATACCACTCGCTCATGGCTAAAACGATTGATTCTATTCTCTTCTTCCCTGAGTAGAAGTAAAGTTAAATTCCTGACGATGACTGGCGAAACCCACCAAATATCAGTCAAGATATAATCATAAAACCTTTCCCCTAATCCCATGAATGACATTAATCAGGTTGTCTCCGCCCTTGATGGCAAAGACTATCCAAAAGCAGCCCAATTGCTCAAAAAACTACAGAAAGACTCCCCCGAAAATCCCTGGGTGAAGTTCTACATTGCACGCTACTACGAACTCACCAACAAACTAGAATCCGCCGAAAAAATTTATCGGCAACTGCTACGCGACACCACTAACCCCAAAATAGTCGCTCAATCCCGTCAAGCCATCCAACGCATCGAAACCATAGAACAAAACCGCCGAAAAGACGCGATCGCGATCGCCAAAAACGATCCCCGCAACACCGAACCTGGACTCTTAATCCTAGAACCCGTCAGCCCAGAAAACAAACCATCAGCTATACAAAATATAAGTAGGATTCTCAAAATTGACCCCTACACCGCTCGGATACAAATCCAAAGTCGGGGCTGGCGGTTATACAAAACAGGCGCGATCGGAGAACTGCGCGTTTACGGCGAAGAACTACTCAGCGCAGGCATCCCCGTCTTCTGGGCAACCTTCGCCGAAATCCAAAAAATTCAACTCTTTCGAGTCCAATATTTTCAGTCCTTTTCTCCCCAACCCACCGCCGTATGTAAAAACGAACTCGACCAGCTCGGCTCTCTCACATTCAACTGGTCAGAAGTGAGCCAGCGCGTCGAGGGACTATTGCCCCTGTTTGTCGAAATCATGGACTACTCCCCCCACAGACGAACTGACAAATTCCGCCATAAAGAAATCACCCAAGATTATGCCCAAATCTGCGATTTACACTTACCCAGCAGACATTGTATATTGCGGCTATGCGACCAAACCTATCAATTTCAAAAAGGCATTACAGCCGAAAAAATAAAAGAATTAGAGAGCAAAAACTCAATCAAAACTCAAAACTCCCAAAATACGGCTAGAATCAACTGGAATAACTTAGTGCAAACCTTTAATCAGCAGCCATCTGTAAATATCTGGTCTGAATTTACTCCCTTTGCAGAGACAGCCTTAGATTACACCCAAATGTTAAGCCGGATTAAACCCCACATTGACATTGAGCGCAAATCCGAAAGCCCTTGGGATGCAGCTTTCCAGTTGTATAGCGTGCTAATTTTCCTCAAAAGTCAAGGTCAAAATGAATAAAAATTTTGAGTCTTGAATTGACTACAACCCAAAACTCAAAACTCAAAACCCAAAACTCAAAACTCTTTTACTTAGAAGTTTTCATTCCGCGAGCCATATCTCGAAAGTTATTCATGTTGGGGCCGGGAAGTCGGCGGTTTGTCGTTGGTGTTGGCATTAAATAATCGGGAGCAAAGGTTATCGTTGATGCAGCTTGAGCTGGAACCTTACCATTCGTCACAGCGACAGCAGGTTTCGGTGCAGGCTCAGCTTTCTGAGGCTTAGCCGCAACAGGTTCTCGCTTCTCAGATTTTGCAGGTGCAGCTACCGCTACTAAAGACTGAGCAGCAACAGGCTCAGGCTTCTTAGCTGAAGCTGACTCAGCTTTCGCTGACCCATTTTCTGGAGCCTTATCCAATTCCAAGAAATACTCAGACTTCTTAATGCCTAAGAGTCTAGCCAAGAAACCAAAAATGCCACCAAACAAATTTTTGATAAATCCGAACATTACATTTACTCCTTGTTTTTTTTAGAGAAATGTCTACAAGCTTTACAACCAAGTCAGACTAAGAGCAATTGCAAATTTTGTCGATATTTATTCATCAAACTTTACATCAGAGCTTTAGTAAGTATTGATGCTTAGGTAGCTTGCAGGCAGCAAGTGCAGTGCTTCTTTGCACTTGTTAACAAATTATCTCAGAATTAGCGCTTAATTTTCACTGAATTTCGATACTTACGTAACGCCGCCGTTGTCCTTCTAATAATTAATTGTTTGTAACGC
>NZ_JARFTR010000317.1 GCF_029167235.1 Kamptonema sp. UHCC 0994
CCAGGGCGTGTGGTCTGGGTCGTGGCGGCCTTCATAAAAGTCCACGGGCAGCCCCATTTGTAGGGAACGGTAATAGCGATCGCGATCGGCATTAAAATACTCGTCAAATGAGAAAAACCCCCGCATTCGGTAGCCGGAACGCCACAGTTCAGCAGTAGCCAACAGCCGTCCCGTGCGACCGTTCCCGTCATTAAATGGGTGGATGCTGAGGAAGCGGTGGGTGAGGATAGCCGCACGGATGGGGGCTGACAATTCGGTTACTGTTGTTGAAGATAACCAATCAACTAATTCCCCCATCAGCACAGGTACGTCTCCCGGTTCAGGCGGCCCGTAATCGATCGCCCGCGTGAGAGTATCCACAACCGGACATTCTGTGATGCGATACTCGCTTTTGCTGCCCCGCCGCCCGCGACCGCGCACGATAACAATGCGGTGTAGTTCTTTGATAAATGCTTCTGTAATCGGGGTTTGGGCTTCGGCAAATTCCTCAACTCGGTCAAGCGCCCGCCAATAGTTGCGGACTTCCTGCTCAGCATCACTGCCCGTGCGATCGCTCCTCGCTATCGCCCGTCGCACCGCCGCTTCATCCAAGGGATTACCCTCAATTTGAGTCGAGCTGCGGGTACTTCTTTGCAAGGCATCGTGGCGCAGGCGTAGAGTTGTATCAGGTGGCAGGGGCAGCACTTCAATGACAGCCCTCGCTGCCTCAATTACGCCCAAATGTCTCACTATAGGGTCATTATAAGTAAAGCGCGGTACAAAACTCATTTGTGGTGTGGAAATTGCCAGTCATTGCTAGTTTTAAGGAGGAATTTTTATTCGGTAATTTGCAGTTTTTAAGCCTCACAATTACCTAAGTTTCCTGTAAGTATCGAGTCATGCTTTGAGCACGGCGGACAATGCCAGTCTCTCTGCGTTCTTGACGGCGCTCAAGCGCAACTTCTAATACTTGCTGCATCAATTGTTCGTTGTCAAGGCACACTAAATAGGCGGCTTCTAAAAAGGTTTCTTTGGTAATGCCTTCTTGAGTACAGAGAGACTTTAGACCCTTATCGATAGAAGTTTCAACTCGCAAGGTAAAGGCAACTAATTTTTGCTCTTTTTCGGTGGCTTTTGTCTGTTTTGGCAAGTCTGATTGCACTGCGATTTCCTGCTGTTTTGGGGGTGAAGGTGTGGCATCATCGGGGAGCCTTTTTAAGATTGAGGTATCTCTGGGAGGGACAGTTGCTCTCATTCTCTGTTTTAAGCGGTTGTTCGCATCTAAGGGTGGGTTTTGTTCTTCAGCCATTTTGCCTCTAATACTTCAATAATTTTGATAAAAGGTAATTCTAAGTCGGGATATCCTAATTCTGTTAAGCTTTTCCCGGTGTCGATTGCTTGCTTGTAGCGTTCGCTTTCTAGGATGGAGGGCAGGACTTTGATGCCAATTCCTACTTCTTTCATGTCCTGGATGCTAATTTCGCTGCGTTTGGCTTGAGTGCGTCCTACCCATCTGTCTCGAAAGGGGACAATGCCTAATATGGCCCCTTCAAAGGCATCAACTGACTTTAGTTCCTCTACGAGTTGCAGGGTACGCACTAGGGAGTGCAACCCTTTGGAGGAAGCTTCAGCGGGAATCATTAACAAGTCGGCACAGACTACTGCGGTCAGGCAAATTTGAGTTCTTTGAGGTGGGGCATCGACGATGCAGACATCGAACAATTCCTTGACTTCTTTGAGGCGTTTCTTGAGGGCGAGTTCGCCCATGGCGGTGGAAGATAGGTACTCTTGGATGAGTTCGAGCCCGTCGTCGCTGGGAATTAACCACAGGTTAGGGTGGTGGGATTCGTAGATGCCGTCAACGACTGCTACCTGCTTTTTGAGGACTTCTAGTAGGGTGGGCTGATTGGCTTCTACTTCGTGTGCTAGGTAGAGGGTCAAGCTGGATTGGGGGTCAGCATCGACCATGAGGACTTTGTAGCCCATGCGGGCTAGAGCAGAGCCGAGAAAGAAGCAGGTGGTAGTTTTCCCTTGCCCCCCGGCGAGCGATGCAGCGGTGATGGTCAGCACGGTTGATTAGATAGA
>NZ_JARFTR010000080.1:0-207 GCF_029167235.1 Kamptonema sp. UHCC 0994
AATCCCCAGTCCGCGAAGGCGGACTTCGTTTGTGTAGCTGCGAATTCTATTCGCCCTGGCTATAAAATTCTCGACAGGGCGGTTGAAACCGCGTCTACACAGACAAAACCCGCCTTCGCGGGTTGTATAATCCTCACGAAATCCCCAGTCCGCGAAGGCGGACTTCGTTTGTGTAGCTGCGAATTCTATTCGCCCTGGCTATAAAAT
>NZ_JARFTR010000080.1:307-5043 GCF_029167235.1 Kamptonema sp. UHCC 0994
TCTCGACAGGGCGGTTGAAACCGCGTCTACACAGACAAAACCCGCCTTCGCGGGTTGTAAAATCCTCACGAAATCCCCAGTCCGCGAAGGCGGACTTCGTTTGTGTAGCTGCGAATTCTATTCGCCCTAGCTATAAAATTCTCGACAGGGCGGTTGAAACCGCGTCTACACAGACAAAACCCGCCTTCGCGGGTTGTAAAATCCTCACGAAATCCCCAGTCCGCGAAGGCGGACTTCGTTTGTGTAGCTGCGAATTCTATTCGCCCGGCTATTTGCTTATTGACTGTAGAAATTTAATCACAGGGAACTTGTTATGTTATCTTTTGCTGTTGAAACAGATACGGATGTAACGGCGATTCGCGCCTTGCTGATAGCGGCTTTCGGCGGGATCGGTGAGGCAGATTTGGTAGAGGTAATCCGCAAGTACCCAAATTTTATCCCCGAACTGTCGCTGGTGGGATGGGAAGATGGGGAGGCGATCGCGCATATTCTGTTTACCAGTATGCTGATTGAAGGGCGCGATCGCACGTTTGGGGCCCTCGCCCTCGCCCCCCTAGCAGTCGCCCCACAACGCCAAAGACAAGGCATTGGTAGCCAGTTGGTAGAATTTGGTTTATCAAAATGTCGCGAGTTGGGTCACGGTATTGTTGTGGTTGTAGGTGAACCCGAATATTATCAGCGTTTTGGCTTTCAGAGGGCGAGTCAATTTGGTTTGACTCCTTCCTTGGAATTACCCGATGAGGTGTTTATGGTGACGGAACTCTATCCCGGCGCTTTGAAGGATGTTAGCGGCTTAGTGCGCTATCCAGCATATTTTGATGGAGTTTGAGGGTTAAGATGTAAAATCATTATAAATTCTAAATTCTAAAATCAGTATGGCCAGAGCTCCTAATGAATTTGTTGTCCACTTGATGCTAGAAGGCGGCCACCAGCAAGAGGTGCGTTTCGCTACCCTGCAAGATTTTCAGAAGTGGTACAGCGGGGTGATTGTACCCAAATTCGACTCTAAAGAATTTGTTAACGTCCCGATGAAAAATCGGGAAAATGAGTATATGGTGGTTCGCCCTGGTAGCGTAATCGGGATTCGTGTGGAACCTGTTTATAGTTCTAGGCCTGATTTTTCAGACGTAGACGAATAAGGCAAAACCTCTCTAATTTAGGTCGAATACTACTTATGCCTTATTCTATATTCTCGCTGGGCCGCCTGTTCGCTTGTGGCTGTCTGTTTCCTGTTGCCTTGTCTTGGGCGGTTTTTGCTGATGTCCCACCGCTACAACGGATGACTCCCGATCGGTTGGATGTTGTTAGCGGGTCGGATATTTTAGGTTTAGATGGTCAAATTTGGGGCGAGGCGGGTAAACCGGGAGATAAGCGATCGCTTCTGATTGCGATTGATTATAGCTTAGTCTATTTGCGATCGCCCAAAGCTGCTGCTGCTTATCAGAAGTATCCTGTAGCTGAAATTACGCGCGATCGCGTTCGTCTTTCTTTGCAACGTTTTCGCCAATTAGTTGTTAGTTCTAATTCTCCTGCACAATTACAAGCATCTGTCAAGCGAGAATTTGTATTTTATCAAGCTGCCGGCAAAGATGGCAAGGGAACTGTGGGTTTTACGGGCTATTTTGAGCCAATTTACCATGCTTCGCGGGAACCGACGGCGGAATATCGCTATCCCCTTTATCGCTTACCTCCTAATTTAGCATCTTGGCCGAAACCCCACCCGACGCGGTTACAGTTGGAAGGGGCGGATGGTTTGGGTGCAACGCGATTGCGAGGGTTAGAATTAGTTTGGTTGCGCGATCGCTTTCAAGCTTTTTTAGTTCACGTTCAAGGTTCTGCCAGGCTGCAATTACCTGATGGCAATGTAATGACTGTTGGTTATGCTAGCAAAACCGATCGCCCTTACACTGGCGTAGGTAGAGAGTTAGTTAGAGATGGAAAATTTACTTTAGAAGACTTGACTTTAATTAGGCTTACTCAATATTTTAAACAATTTCCTGCGGATATGAATAAGTATTTGCCCCGCAATGAAAGTTTTGTATTTTTTAGGGAAACAAACGGTGCGCCGGCGACGGGTAGTTTGGGTTTACCCGTGACTCCTGAACGTTCGATTGCTACGGACAAATCTTTGATGCCTCATGGTGCTTTAGCCTTGATTAATACTCGGATTCCTTATCAGAATCAAGGAGGGAAATTAGAGCAAATTGCTGTTAGTAGATATGTATTAGATCAGGATACTGGGGCAGCGATTAAAGGGCCTGGGAGAGTGGATGTTTTTATGGGTACGGGGGATTTGGCGGGGGATAGGGCGGGGTTAATTAATGCTACTGGGGAGTTGTATTATTTGATTTTGAAGTAGGGGAAATATTGAATTTTGGTAAATTTTGGGCGATTGAATTTGGGCGATTGAAATCGCATCTACACAAACAAAGTCCGCCTGCGCGGACTGTAGAATTAAATTCAACCCGCGAAGGCGGGTTTCGTCTGTGTAGACGCGGTTTCAACCGCTAATTTTACAGTATTTGCAAAAGCCTGTAGGGGCGGGTTCGCCAAAATATCTGACACCTATCGACAATCCTAAAAACCCGCCCCCACCCCACGAAAAATCAACAATTAATTCAATTTAACAATTAAGGCGAGGATCGTTGTTCGGGGTTATTCGTTGGGTGGGGGCGGGTTATCAAGATTATTAGTTATGTGGCAATAATTGTTGGCGAACCCGCCCCTACAGAATTGGGATACTCTTCCTCTAATATTATAGTATAATCAAAGTTATTACACGGTCAGAGTGCGACAAATGCTAAACAAAATTTGGCAATATATCAAGGGATTATTTCAACAATTACTGATTATTTTTCCCCTATTTCCGAAGGAGAATAGCGGCCGTCGCACTCCTGTAGGGCCACCGCGTCTCACGCGGACTGATGCGGAATATGAAGCGATATTTATGCAGCTTTTAGAAGAGGTGGATCGGGGTACTAGCAGCGGGAATGTGGCCGGGTTTTTGATGGTGAAAGGTGTTAAAGAGACGGAGTTAGCGGCTTGGTTGCGGCAATTTGGTGAGAGGTTGTTAGGGACTGATAATCCATCGGTGGAATCGCATCAGGAATTGGCGCGGCGGTTGGTATTATTGAGTCAAATTCGCGGTGGGGAATTGGGAGGAGTTGCGGGGGAATTTGGCAAGAGGATTTTAGCTAAGTTTCCGCTGCCAATTGTTGAGGAAGATTGGCGGGGGAAGGTGATTGAGGCGGTGTTTGTTGGCGATGGTTTGGGAATAGAAATTAACGGCAAAGGTGCAGAGGACGCAGATGGAAATTAAGATGGTTAATCAAAAGGCTGAGGAGTGGTTTAGTCGGGGATATTTGCAATATGAAAAAGGGGATTTTGAAGGTGCGATCGCCTTTTACAAGAAAGCCATTGGCATCCAACCTGACTTCTACAAAGTTTGGTATAACTGGGGTGAGGCGCTGTATGAATTAGGGCAATTTAAAGAAGCGATCGCTGCTTACGACAAAGGGATTGAATTTAAACCTGACTTGTACCAAGCTTGGTATAGCCGAGGTAATGTACTGTATCGCTTACGGCGATTGGGAGAAGCGATCGCCTCTTTTGACAAAGCTTTAGCCATTCAACCAGATTACCACGAAGCTTGGTATAACCGGGGCGTGGCACTGGGAAAATTAGGAGATTTTGAAGACGCGATCGCATCTTTTGACAAAGCTTTAGCCATTCAACCAGACTACCACGAAGCTTGGTATAACCGGGGCGTGGCACTGGGAAAATTAGGGCGATTTGAAGGCGCGATCGCTTCTTACGACAAAGCTTTAGTTATTAAACCAGACTACCACGAAGCTTGGTATAACCGGGGCATGGCACTGGGAAAATTAGGGCAATTTGAAGGCGCGATCGCTTCTTACGACAAAGCGATTGAATTCAAATTCGACAAGCACGAAGCTTGGAATAATCGGGGGATTGCGCTGAAAAATTTAGGGCGATTTGAAGACGCGATCGCATCTTACGATCGAGCGATTGAATTGAAAATCGACAAGCACGAAGCTTGGATTAATAGAGGGATTGCGCTGAAAAGCTTAGAGCGATTTGAGGACGCGATCGCCTCTTTTGACAAAGCTTTAGCTATTAAACCAGACTACCACGAAGCTTGGCATAACCGGGGTGTTGCACTGAGACAGTTAGGAGACTTAGAAGGTGCGATCGCCTCTTTTGACAAAGCCTTAGCTATTAAACCGGATTACCAGGAAGCTTGGCATAACCGGAGTATTGCAATTAGTGAATTATCCGAGCGATAAAACACCTATTTTCCGAGTAAAATCTCGGAGGTTGGATCAAAATTTGTTGGGGATGGTTTGGGAAGAGAAATTAACCGCAAAGGCGCAGAGGACGCAGAGGGAAATGGAAATGCTTAATCAAGAGGCTGATGCGTGGTTTGATCGGGCAAAAGAGCAAGATGAGAGAGGGGATTTTGAAGGTGCGATCGCCTCTTACGACAAAGCCATTAAATTCAAACCTGACGACCACAAAGTTTGGAATAACCGGGGTTTGGCGCTGTTTAACTTAGGGCAATTTGAAGAAGCGATCGCCTCTTACGACAAAGCTATTGAATTCAAACCTGACGACCACGAAGCTTGGAATAATCGGGGTTTGGCGCTGGATGACTTAGGGCGAATTGAAGAAGCGATCGCCTCTTACGACAAAGCGATTGAAATCAAACCTGACGA
>NZ_JARFTR010000080.1:5143-50505 GCF_029167235.1 Kamptonema sp. UHCC 0994
CCACGAAGCTTGGTATAACCGGGGTAATGCGCTGTATAACTTAGGGCGAATTGAAGATGTGATCGCCTCTTACGACAAAGCGATTGAAATCAAACCTGACAAGTACGAAGCTTGGTATAACCGGGGTTTGGCGCTGGATGACTTAGGGCGAATTGAAGAAGCGATCGCCTCTTACGACAAAGCGATTGAAATCAAACCTGACGACCACGAAGCTTGGTATAACCGGGGTAATGCGCTGTATAACTTAGGGCGAATTGAAGATGTGATCGCCTCTTACGACAAAGCGATTGAAATCAAACCTGACAAGTACGAAGCTTGGTATAACCGGGGTATTGCGCTGTTTAACTTAGGGCAAATTGAAGAAGCGATCGCCTCTTATGACAAAGCTATTGAAATCAAACCTGACTTCCACGAAGCTTGGTATAACCGGGGTAATGCGCTGTATAATTTAGGGCGATTTGAAGAAGCGATCGCCTCTTACGACAAAGCTATTGAAATCAAACCTGACGACCACGAAGCTTGGATTAGTCGAGGTATTGTAGTAGGAAGCATAAACTCATACTTATATCCCTTTTCTCCCACTGCCATCACCTCACAAAATCCCACCCTAAACCAGCGAGGTTATCAAGGAGAATTAGCCAGCTTGCAAGTAGGATTGCAGTACGTTCTGGAAGACAAAAATCTACAAGGATGGGGATTATTACATCATGCGATCGGCAAAGCTCACTACTTCAAAGCACTAAGCGACAAGCGCCGTTTTGCCAATTTATGCAGAGAAGCCATAATCAGTTACGATCGCGCCCTCAAAACCCTGACGAAAGAGGACTTCCCCGAAGAACGTTTAGAGGTTTTGCAAGACTACTTCAAATCCTTGCTAAGTTTACATCAAACCGCTCAAGCTACACAATTACAGCGAGACAACAAAGATTTGTCGCGCTACTTGCTTGCTAAAACCAAACATCCAACTCAGCAACAAAAACTAAAAATCAAACTCAAATTAGCCAGTTTCGATCAATTAACAGTAGATATTTTAGTGCAATCCGGGAAATTGATAGAAGCCCTAGAAACCGCAGAAGAGGGGAAAAATACCTGCTTATATTGGCTATTCAGCAATGATAACTCACCCAAATATCCCGCAATTCAGCAACTTTTAAATCCCGCAACAGCCGCCGTTTACTGGCATCTCAGCCCTTACGCCCTCCACACCTTTATCATTAAATATGGGGAATCTACACCTATCGTTATTGAGTCAGAAACAGCGTCTTTAACTCGCCTAGATGAATTTGAAAAATGGGTGAAAAAGTGGAATCAAGAATATGGCAAAGGCAAAGGAGAGAAACAGGAAGGCGGGGCGCAAACTTGGCGCGATAACTTGGAAGAAACCCTCAAAAAGTTGGGCAATATTCTCAATATTGCGGCCATAGAAGAGGAAGTAAGGGGGATTAAGAACTTAATTTTAATTCCCCATCGGGACTTGCATCGGTTTCCCATTCATGCTTTATTTGGTGATGAGTTCATCATCAGCTATTTGCCTAGTGCTAAAATCGGTATTAACCTACTAAAAGCCAACAATTTAGACAATAAACCTCAGACTTCACCCATAAACTTTAACCCCAATGCTTCACCCCAACCCATTGCTAAAACCGTCCTAAGTTTAGAAAATCCCCACAGTACCTTTAAAGATGGCGATCGCGAAAAAAGATTTCCCTCTCTGCCAGCGGCCGATATAGAATCAGAAATGATTTGCCAAATGTTTGCCAACTCCAACCGCATCGGAGAAAACGAAGCAACTCGCGATCGCGTAATAACTGAACTGCAACAACCGCACAATATTTTGCACTTCACCGGACACGGCAGCTATGAATTTTTCGATCCCAAAAAATCAGCCTTATTTTTAAGCGGAAGCGATCGCCTCACCGTCCAAGAAATTATCGGCATTGACCTCAGCAACTACGAACTGGTATGCCTTTCCGCCTGCGAAACCGCTGTCACAGGCAACCAAACCATCATCACTGAATACGTCGGCCTCGTCAGCGCCTTTATGGGGGCCAAAGCTAAGTACGTCCTCAGTACCCTCTGGCCGGTAGAGTCAGCAGCCAGCGCCTTATTAATCGTTTACTTTTACCAACAACTCCAAGCCGGCCACCGCGAAGCCACAGCCTTAGCGATCGCGCAAAAATGGCTGCGAGATGCCACCCGCGAAGATTTAGCCGCCTGGTATCAAGCCGAAATTGACAAAAACCCCAGGGCCACCCTGCGGCGGTTTTTCAGCAGTAGCAAAGACGCGATCGCTACAATAGAATTAAATCAACCTTATCAGCATCCTTACTACTGGGCTGCCTTTACCCTCACCGGACTATGAAAGACACAGAAGCCGATATCCTCAAAGCCTTTATTGCTGCATTAACTCAGCAAGAAAAACCCTTACCCGCCGATGTGCAAAATGAATTAAATAGCCTTGGAAAAACTCTTAATACAGACAAAATCGAAAGTATTGCAGAGAAACACGCGCCTCTGCTAAGCTCTTACGAAGCAGCTCATAAGTGGTTAGTACAACACAGTAGCACGCGCAATAAAGGGAAGGATTTTTTACCAAGTTCTAGCTCAGAAAAGGATAACACAAACAACACTGAAATTGATAACGCTTCCAGCGATATCCAAGACTTGAAAAGTTTACCAGAAATTCTCGCTAAAATTGAGGAAAGACTAGATCATAAAAATCTAGTTACACTTGGCTCAGAGATTTTCAATACCTCCGATCCTGTACAATCAGCTAAAGATGCTATGTTTGCCTTAATTCAAATTGCCTAGCCATGAGTGACCCTAATCGGCTAATCTATCCCACTATCGATCTGTTCCTCTACGATCTAGCCGAAGGGTTAGGACAACAGGAAGATAAAATTAACCAAAGCCGCAAGCAGTTTTGGCAAAAAGTCTATGGTGCAAAAACGGAACAGCTACTAGAAAACCTCAAAAAAGCTGAAGAAGAAACTTCTGATTACATCGAACTACTAGGCGATAAAAAAGTTGAAAATTTTGTTTCTCCCCTAGATGGCTACTACTATCCTCTAAAACTAGGAGATACCTACAGCTTACAAGTAGACTGTTCGGGAAATGAAGAACCAACTACCGAGAAATATAGCCCAAAACCTGTTAATTTCTTAGCAACTATTCAGGAAACTATTAACAAACAGGTTAACAATCAACCAGGTACTATCGGTCAAAGTTGGCTAATTTGGGGTAAACTAGCTGCTGACGATCAAGACGCAACGGAAACCGCTAAAAACTGCTACAAAGAATTAAAATTAGTTCCTGCTTCTAAATGGGATAAAGACTTAAAAGCCCAAGGTAAATTTTTAGGAGCAAATTTTTATGAACTTTGGCTAATGCCTTCCGATAGAGGCACTGTTAACCAAAATCATCACGTCTTAATTTGCTTATTCGATTACAATCAAGGGGAGTCGATAGCAGTTGCTGGACAAAGTATGACAAAGCTTTACCCGCAGTTGCTTCAATTATTTAGATTCCGTAATAAAGTCATTTGGGCTTATCATCAAAGCCGTCACCTCAAATCTGATATGAAACAAGCATCACAATTAATTCAAAAAATTGTGAGTAAACTACCAGAACAGGTAAATGCCCCTAAGATTGACTTAAAAGAATTACAGCAAAACTTAGTTGACACCTTGACAATTCTATCAACTTATGCTAACTATATAAGCCGTTTAGAAGAGCAACAGAACACAATTAAATCTAATCTTACTAATTATCAAATACGACTTAAAACCATTGCTAAATTAGAACCCAATCCTAACTCAACTCAACCGTTAGACTTTTTGGAAAGCTTCAGCGATTTTGCTAACGAAAAATATCTACCTCAGATTGAAGCCGATCGTGCCAGCTTGAGTTCTGGACTAAGGTTATTAGAAAATGCTATTAAGACAATTGAGGGTATAATTGAAATAGAGCAGACCAAGAGCGATCGCGCCTTAAATACTACAATCTTTATTGCCAGTGTGGGACTAGCTACCAGCGGTGTCGCCTCCAGTATTATTTCAACTCAGGTGAAGTCAAATAATTTATTTTCCCCAAATGTAGCTTTTTGGTTAAGTATCGGCATCGGATTAGTCCCACTTATTCCCTTCTTAATTTTCAAAATTTCCCGCAGATTCCGTCCCCGTTGATAATAATTTTCCCACCTCATACTTAACCCGCCGGGGGTTAAAACCCCCGTCTAATAGCGAAAGTCGGTTAAAACCGACTGAAGATCAAAAACTTTTTAGTCCTCTTCAGAGGACTTTCTCTATGAGACAGGGGTTTCAACCCAGGGCTGTTTCATTCTCGAATTTTAGCAGAGCTAAAATTCTGAATGAAAATATTAAAGTCATCCGCGAACACTAAAAATTCAACTATCAATAAAATTTATAGTTGAATAAAGCGAATTTGTTGCTGTACATGGGTTGGAGAAGTTTAGCTGGGTAATTATTATTGAATAATTGAGCTAATCTACCTTTTTAATTGAGTAAAATTATCAGCTTTTCTAGCTTGTAGTTTAGCCATCTTTGACCGCAAGTTAATGATGAAAAGCCTAAAAATCGGTAAAGATTAAGAGCGACGGTGGTTAGGAGTGATAAATTAGTGACTGCTATGTAGTTATGTCGAGGCCATATATCTTCCTTAAAAATTACTTTTAGGTGGTTGATTTTCTGTGATTTTCACAACCTGTTCAAACAATTTTTTTTGATTGCATTTAAGAGCGATAACATAATCATTTTTAGACTCGGTAATTAACGTAGTTGTCTCTTTTTGACAGTGCAAAGCATCCAATCTATTATAGAATAGCGATCGCTAAAAATCCTATCAGATAGCGCGATCGCTTTTATTTTTAGCGATCGCACCCGAGAATGAAACCGCCCTGGGCTAGGCACTCTCTTGCTAGGGGCTAGGGAAGAGGGAAGAGGGAAGAGGTTACTCTGTAAAGGATTCAAGACTAAAGGTAACAGTTGTACTTGCCCTAATCGCCCTGGCGGTTGCTATATATGTTATTATTGGCAATGTCGGCAATGATATTATTTAAATAATTTTCTTCGGTTTCTTGAGTGCGATCGCAACGAGTGATGAACTGACAAAGATCGCAATTTTTAGATGTAATTTCTACTTGCGGAAATGGTTCGCCTTCTTCGTGATATAAATTCAACCATTTTGTTAGTTGGTTTAAGATTATAGTTAAATCTTTTCTAGTTTGTTCATGCTTTATTTTGCTGTAAGAGAAGTTAAGACTTTGAGGATTATTTTCACCTGCCAATTGTACGAACCAATAGGTCATCGAAATTTGTTTTGGTAGATAGTTGCTGGTCTCTGCTAAAACATATAAATAAAGGCGAGTTTGCCAATTTTGTGCTAATAATTTATGGTTTTGAGGGCGAGGATAGGTTTTCCAGTCGAAGATTTTAGCTTGTGTTGGTTCAGCTATAAAAAGGTCATAAATTACAGTAAATAAGTAGTTTTGGAAGATGAGTGTACGAGGATGTTCGGCTTGGCGGAAACTAGAATCGCTGTTTTCTAGGGGAGTGAAAAGTTCGGGTGTAGTGTTGATGAAGGCGGTGAGGCAATTGTGCATTTCTGCGTCTTCTTCAATCAGGGATTCGATTGGTAATCCGAGTTCTCGCTGCTGCATTAACAGGTGAAATTTACTACCCCAAGCGAGTTTTTCTTGTTGTTCTGGGGAGTAGGGGGTTGCTAGTTGTTCGATGTAGGTGTGTTGAAATTTGCGGGGACAGGTTGTTAGTAAGTTGAGTTGTCCTTGGGATAGTCTAAACATTGTTATTTTTCTGTTTGGTGTTTATTAAATTGTAGGCGATCGTGCTTGGTAAATGATGCCAATTTTGGTTTGAAAACTTGAATTTTCCGGGCGATTAGAAATCGCGGCTATACAAACAAAGTCCGCCTACGCGGACTAAAATAAAAAGAGGGAATAAAGCCAGATTTTGTATGAGGCGATGGCACGATTTTTATTTTTGCAGGGGAAGAACTGCAAATCCAAGTTGCCCGTAATGGTTTATGGAGGTATATTAATCAAACCTGATTTTGAGACGATGAGCAAGGCTGAGTTACGAGCTTATTACCTCGCTCACAGGGATGATAATGAGGCTTTCTATACACTTGTTGACCGCTTGAAGGCGGACAATAAAGATGCTGTAAGGTATCCGTTTCCCGATACTCCTGAGTTGCTGAAAGAAATGGAGGAGAATATTCGCGATCGCATTAATAAGCTAAAGGAATCATAGTTTTTTGGGTTGGGGTTGAGAGGGCGATTGTGCTTTTTTGGGGAGGGTGCGATCGCCTGAGCATTGGGTATAATATTAGCAGTATAAGCAGGAATGAAATATCGGTGTCCGAGACGAAACCATTGCTAACTGACGCACCCTACTACAAGCTACTTGACTGACATAATTGAAGCGGCTGTTTTGCCCTCAATAACTGTAATCTCTGTCCTTAATTTTAAAGCCTTCAATAAAGCAATAAAGCGGTAAATCTCCTCTCCCCCTGATGCTTTCAGCAATTGCTGAAGTTGCTCCCAATTTTGTCGATCTTCTTGAATCATTTTAGAAGTTTCACCTTGAGCTTTAACTACATCTTTGAGTACCATTAGTAAAAGTTCAGGTTCAGGTTCTTTTTCTTCTAAAATGGCTTGAATATAAGCAGCAGATTCTTCAATTTCTTGGAGAGATTGAATTAGATAGTCATGGTAGCTGCGAGTTTTAGGCATTGTCTCTACTCCTGAATTCTATCCAGTATTCTTTAGCTTTGCGAATATCTCGATCTTGGGTACTTTTATCACCACCACAGAGGAGGAGTACGACTGTTGAGCCTATTTCTCCAAAATAAACCCGGTAGCCGGGGCCGTAGTCGATTCTTAATTCAACAACGTTCTCTCCTACTAATTTACAGTCTCCTAAGTTAGCTAGAGCTATTCGCTGAAGTCTACCTTTTATTTTAGCTTTCCCTTCGCGATCGCGCAAAGAATCAAGCCACTCTTCAAAAGGAATTCTCCCTTCGTTGGTTTCATAAGTTTGAATTTCTCTCGGTTGGACTTCCATTACTCCATTTAGTAAAAACCTGTAGCGTCAGCAGAGATAGACTTAAACATAGAAATAATAACATAACAAGGATGAGGAAGCGATCGCGCTTTCAATTTCACTCATGGCGGACAATCTTACCATCATCAGAACAGTAGCTATCATCCCTTCATAAATATATTGGTGTTGACTCGGCACCAGCTCTTGTATTTAATAGTCTGTCTAGGACAGCGTTAGCGTCAGTACCAGAAGGCAGAGTGAATAACACAGTATCACGAGAACAAGAAATATTCCTAGAAATCGCACCGCATATAATAGGTTGACCACTAATAGTTCCTGCTTTAAGATATTTTAATTGACCAGAACTATTAAGTCTTTCAAATCTAGCGGAAATTTCCTTACAGCGACGCTCAGGAGTCCAACCCGATGCAGTATAGTCCTCGTTAGTCCAGACAATAAGTGTCATTGGCCCCCTCGGAGTACGAACAATGGTTGCTGGTCTTCCCTGGCTCATTCCGCAGAAAAATGTCCTACGGCTGATATTTGATGGTGGAGCAGATGCAGGAACTGGAAGTAATGTTACAGGTGTTGCAGTAGATATCTGTTCTGCTCGTAATCTCTCAAATGCCTGAATCGCAACGCCGTAAATCCCTACCATTTGGTTGATATTTTCATTGATATTAGCTTTCCCGGAAATTCCTATAACCCTACCATTGGCATCTATCATAGGTGCACCAGATATTCCTGGTATCCCGACCCCATTAAAAGCTAGTTCATAACCGTTATTTTGCATTTGCCAACGCTCAGTAATACGGGCGATGAAAAAATAATAGACGCTTTGTGGCACCACTAATCCGGGGCTAGAATATCCAGCATAATAAATTCTTGTACCCTCCTTCAATTCATCAGAATTACCTAATTCAGCAACTCGATATTCTTGAGTGCTAGTAAACTGCACAACTGCTAAGTTCACCTCTTTTATTAGATGACCAGAGACAATAGGATAGCGTTTTCGATCGGGTGTCTGGATTTGATATCCTCCAGGTTTAGACACGACATCATAGGCTGTAAGGACAAGATAGGTGTCACCTTTACGACCAATAATTACCCCTGAACCGCGACCATCCTCCCCACCAATTAAAACAGTAAATTCTTTAGCCTTGAGTTCAATCTCACCTGCGTTTAATTCCAAATTTATGTTTTCTAGTTCTTTCTTGGCAATAGTAGCTTCTTGCCTAGCTTTTGCTATTTGTTGTTCGGCTTCCTTCTGTTTCTGAGTTACTTCCTGAGTTTTTTGCTCTGCCTTAGCGACCTGTTGTTGGGCTGCAAATGCTCGTTCTTCTGCTGTTTTCTGTCTTTGAGCCGCTTCCTCACTGCTCTCCTCTGCTTTGACAGCTTCTTGTTGAAGATTAACTATTTTTTCCTCTGCTATACTCACTTTTTGCATCGCTTCCTGACGCTTCGGCTCTGCATCTTCTATAACTTTTTCTAGTTCCCGTTTAACAGTACCTAGCTCCTCATTAGCCTTTTGAATTTCCTGCTGAGTTACTTTTGACTTTGCCTCTGCTTCTCTTAATTGAGCCTCAGCAAAATTTCTGGCTTGTTCCGCCATTTTGACTTGTTTCTGCGCCTCAACTGCCTTTTGGTTAACATCAGCCACCTCTTGCTCAGCTTGCTTAGCTTTCTTGATTTGTTGCCACGTCTGTGTGCCTGCGATCGCGGCAACAATTAACATAATAAATAGTACAGCAGATCCAAATCCTATGCTGATATTTGCTCTTTTAATTTTTCTATTTGCTTCTTCATTAGCTTTAGCTAGTATCCGACTTTCTTCTTCTTTTAAATCTAATGCTTTTTGAATTTCTCGCTTATCCAACGCCTGACTAGCTGCCAAAAACTGATAATCATGGTCACTCAAACTTTTACCTGTTCCCCAAACCAGTGCATCCTGCAAAGCCTCCCCTCGCAACAACCGCGATTCATCCTGACAACTAGAGGCTAACCAAGCGGATATTGCCTCACTATAGGGACGTAAATTAGCTAATGCCTTCTCTACCCAACTCCCATTAAAAACAGATTGATAAATTAAATTATAAACTCTTAACTTACCCTGCTGTTTAACCACTAATCCCGATAACTGCAACTCCATTTGTTCAGCACAATAACTAGCATCCACTCCTCCCCGCTGCAAAATTTGCTGATATAAACCCAATAACCGACTGGTGAGTTCTTTACTATTGAGAATGCGATCGCGAATTGTCCTCAAATGCTCCGGTTCATCCTGGGATTCCCAATTGTCAATAATATATTGTGTAACTAAACCCTCAATATGCGGCACTCTACTTTCTGCCTTATCGACAACCAACTTACACAACTTTTGAGTAAGAAATGGTTGCCCTCCCGTCCAATCTAATAACTCTTCTAAAACAATTTCAGGATATTCTACCTTGGCCGCCAATCCCTGAGTTAATGATAATTTAGCTTCCTCTAACTTAAACCCTTTCACCTCAATTGCTTGACCAATATTAAACGGCGTGCGCCTTTTATCAGCAATTAAATCTGATGGCGTTGCTACTCCCAATAAACAAAATGCGAGGCGATGATATTCAGGATTATCTACTCGCTGATTATAGCACCACCGAATTAAAGCAAAAAAATCATCAAGACAGAAATTCAAACTGAGAACGCTATCAATTTCATCCACAAATATAATAATTTTTTCACCGGGAACTTTGACAAGTAAGACATCTTCAATAAACCGACTTAATTGCTGAACTGGCGATAACCCATTTTGATCGCTTCGCCAAGCTTTTAAATTAACTTTTCCTAATAAATCCAACCCTCTGATTAACTCAGAAATAATCCCTTTATACCACTGATTTGCTGTAACTTCTTTACTACCAATTTTTGTCATATCGAGGGCTGCACAAGCAAAATTGTCGGCTTTCAGGCGTTGCATAGTTCTCACTCGGAGGGAAGATTTGCCCATTTGCCGCGAGTTCAAAACATAGCAAAATTCACCTGCTTTCAGCGCTTCTAATAGTTCAAAATCAGCACGCCGAGTTACATAACTGGGAGCATCCGGTGGCAAACTCCCACCAACTTTATATTCATATTCTACTTTTTGTACTGTGTTCATAATTATCTCCTTACATCTTTATACCAAACTTGGCTTAAATATGCCTCTTATTTCTTAGTCCGCGTAGGCGGACTTCGTTTGTGTAGAAGCGATTTCAATCGCCGAGTAAAAGGGGGAATTACAAGCGATCGCAAAAATATCGACGATACAATTCACAACTTGAAATTACCTCATCTCCCTTCAATTTCACCAGACCCATACTCTCTAATTTATAGGCTTGCCTTGACTCTAACTGTACGCTTTTGTCTGATTCTACAACTCTTTTCATCGCCGCTATCAATTCCGGCTGCTTTTGAAAATATCCTAAGTGTCGTCGCAAATGATCGCTATAAATTCCGGCTTGAGTAGCAGCTTCAGACAGCAAATTTTCTAAATTTATATCCTCACGTTGTAAGTGATAAAAAGCCAGTCTTACTAAAAAAGGATGTCCCCCAACTATCGCCATTAATTGTTTAACTTCCTCGCTTTTTAGATCGAGTTTGTGAAGATTTGCTAACTCCTGTACTTGCTTTTCTGTAAACTCTGGTAACTTAATGGGTAATCCTACATTAAAAGGCGAACGATTGATATTTAAGGGGATATAAACTTCTGTCGAGTGGGTAACAACTAATCGCAACCGCCGCCATATTTCGAGATTATTAGCTTCTTCGTGGAATTCTCGCAGTAGTGGCAGAAAATCCCCGGCAATATCGGGATAATGAAAAACGCGATCGACTTCATCGAAAGCTACAACTAAGGGACTATCTATTTTTTCTAACAAATGAGCCTGAAAATATGTAGTGCAACTAATTTTACTACCAATCTCTTCATCCCAATAATCATCAAGCATTGGTTGTAGTCCTAATTGCCGACTAATATTGGCACAAAGCCACCGCAAAAGTTTATCTAAATTAGTAAAAACTGTGGCTTCTGCTTGCTGCAAGTTTAATCGCACTGTGCGATATCCATAAGTCTCAGCATGAGCTAAAATTCTTACCATTAAAGATGTTTTCCCCATTTGATTCGGGGCTTTAATCCGAATTAGAGAACCTGCCTTTAAAATCTCTTTGTAACAGTCAGATTCAATGGGTTGACGCTCAACATAAAAGCGCGAATTTAGAGGAACTTGACCATCGGGATATTCTAGCGGTTCTTCTAAGGGAGGCGGTGAGTTAGGGCGGTGCTTTCGCCTTTCTGATTCTCTTTTTAATGCTTCTTGAAATTTCTTTTTCGTTACTTCTTCTGGTAACGCTTTAGAAAGTTTTTCCCATAATTTACTACCAATATCAGCCCTGATATAGTTTACAGAATAACCAAATTTTTCGGCAATTTGCTCGTAACTGTCGCCATCCCAAGCACCCCTCAGCACTTTAACCTCGATATCACTCAGGTGACTGCCAGTTTTTTCATATATGGCTGCATCGGCAACTTTTAAAGCTTCATCCCAGGTAAATTGTGATTCTGAATTCATTGTCCTTCCCAGTTTCACTACTTACATATCATATATCAATGGTTAATTCGAGACTAGAGTTTGGGAGCAATCCTGACTTTTCCATACTTTTTTGTCAAGCCACCTGACTAAACCTGACTTTTTCTTCTTTATTCTAGGAATCCCAGATGTTTCTTGTTGCATATATTACCTATTATTTCAACTTTATCGCTTCACAATTACCTGGAAAGATATAAGCCATTAACTGAGAAAAAAGTTAGCGCTAACTGGCTTTTCTATTATTGAATTAATCAGGGAAAAAAGCATGAAACTTGCTATTTCAATTGTATTGCTGTTGATGCTAATCGCAGCGACCAAATCTACATTGGGAATGCCAGTATTTCTAACTAAAATTGCTCAAGAACAAACGAAAACCAAGAGTTGTACAGTATGCGATTCATCAGACGGTAAAGCTTACTGTCCGCAATAGACATTAGTAGGGTGGGCGCTTCCAGCGAACAATATTTCTCATGTTCAGTGTCTAGATTCTGACAGCGCCCACCCTAGATGATTCTAAAGTAGTGCGTTAAGAAATGCGTAGGCGTGCCAGCCTTAGAAATCGCACTCCTCAATCTGCATAAAAACAGCCCCTCACCCCAGATAGATTTATATAAGCAATCGGGAGTCATTCACCAATGTTTAACTCTAACTCTAGCCAAAAGGGCATTAACTATAATTTCAACGAAGAAGCGATCGTTGATGAACCAATTTACCCCCGCCGCAGCGGTCGAGTCTATTTCCAAGCTACCTGGTGGCCCGCACGATGCGAACAAGAAATTACCCTAGAACCGGGCGAAATTGTTTATGTTGTTGGCATTTATAATATCACCCTTTTGGTTTCACCTACTCCCTTTTTATAAGCGAAAAAGCGATCGTAACTCATCTTACCTTATCAATTGCCCCAACCATAAATTGCTCTCCTTTTTCTGGCGATTATAACACTTGCGATCGCAACATAACTTTAGCCTTTAGTCAACACAAAAACACTTCCTTCATTCCCCCGCCCAATTCGCAAATCACTATCTAAATAAGTAATATCTAACCATCCCTGTTGTTCCCGACTATCTAACCTAAAATCAGCAGCAGCAAACTTTTTTCCCGCCTCAATTTTATCAATTAAATCTCCCGGATATTCATAACCAATCAACCGCTGTAAACCCACAATTGCGCGTTCAAACTTAACCTGCACCCGCTTTTCTGAAACCACCTCAAATCTAGCAGCTACACTAACTATTCCTTCAAAAAAAGGTAAACCGTAAAGCTCAGCAATATTATAAACTTTAGCTTCATTAGCACGAATAGATTGATAAATTTGTCCCAATTTAATCAATGGTAATTTATCAAATCCCAATAATCCCTTACTGGTAGTATATAGCAAACGCCAATCGCCATTTAAGAGTTCAGTAGCCTCCACAGGGCGAGGCGTGGGGTTGTAGTCTTCCAGTTGCGCGATCGCAGCCAAAATCGCTTGTTTGTCCGTCTCCGTAGCCAGCAAACCACGATTCTTACCCGCGATCGCCTCTAATAGTGCAGCTTTTCCAATCATAAATTTTTGTTAGTTGTTAGTTGTTAGTAACTAAGATATCAAATTTCATCAGATAAAGCAAAGTCCGACGAAGATAGGCTAATTCTTTCTCATTTTTAGCATAGCGTCTGAGAATTTCTCCCACACTCATACCACCCTCTTGCTTGATTGCATCCACAATATCTATCTGAATACTAATAGGTATTCTCCTTTCTGAACCAAAGCTAGTTATCCACATATTATGAATTTCTTTCAAACGTTCCGGTGTCGCCATTTTCCCCCAACTAATTACCATTTCATTGCTTAGCGTTTTAGTCGGATAGTGGCTGAATGCCTTAAATGGATCGTCGCAAAGCGGATAAGGTGATATCTCTGGTTTTAAAGGCACAGATTCCGGCATAGTAGCCCTTATTTCAGCTAATTCCTTCCACAACTGTTCATAAGCAGCAATTACCACTTTCCAATCATAAATCTCCTTCACCCGTTGCCGCCCATTTTCTCCCATTCTACGCCTTAATTCACTACTAGCAATTAATTTGCTCAATGCCTCCGTACAGGCATCAATATTAACTGCTGTCGCCATCGAAGTATGCCCCATATAAGTTGGCCAATTTAAGCTACTGTCGAGATAATTTACCGTCAAATCTAAGCAAGAATTTGCTGCGGGACTCAGTGTGGGAATCCTGAAACCATCTATTTCATGCCTGACAGATTCTTTGTATCCATTCCAATCTGAAACAACCGCTGGCAATCCATTTGCCATTGCTTCAATTGGCGTTAGCCCAAAACTTTCTTGAATATTGTCAGAAAGCGAGATAAAAATATCAGCCGCCGACCAGATATTTACTCTAATTTCCGGTTTGCGTCCGTCCACAAAAATATGATTTACAGAGGGACAAAAAGCCTGAGCACTACTTTTAAATTCTGGCTCTTCTCTGGGATCTTCAATCCAACCAGCCTGGATTAAATGAATTTTAGTATTTGCCTTTTTGGCAGCTCTTTCTAGAGCCATATACATCGGTACTGGATGAGCTTTTGCAGAGAAGGTTAATCGCCCCACAAACAGCACCACAATATCATTATCAGCAATTCCAAGTGCTTGCCGCTGCTGATTACGAGCATTGATTGCTTCAACCCCCTGCGGAAAAGAACTATAATTAACTCCGAGGGGGATAATCGGTAATTTTACTAAATTTTGGGGTTTGCCACCAGTGCGATTTGCTAAATATTCTGCCCAATTTTCTAACACTGCTTCTACTGCCATCTTAACAGCTACAGAAGTACAGATTAAAGCATCCCAAGGTTGAACTGGTGCTATTAGTAAATCGCCAATTCTTTCCATCACATACTTAGTTGCTATCGTGTGAGTAACGCCGCAAATACTGTAAGCTCTTTGGTCTGCAAATCGACGTGCCCATGCCATTTCTGAGAGGGTTGGATCGGGTCGATAAAGTATACCAGGTTGAGCTAACAATTGGGATTCTATGGTTGGAATCCAACGCACTTTTCGAGGTTGTTGTAGCCAAGGACGGATGCGTTCGCAAAACTCGCTAAATGTTCCTTGATTTTCGGTGTAACAGTACAAAGATTCACCAGTTCCGTATTGCACTAAGCTTTTGAGAAACCCTTCTCCTGCGGAATGGCGGCCGAGAAGTCTAGTTCCGCTGGTGTCGTAACCGTCCTTTGTGTACCAAATAGCCGCACTAATAGTCATTTTTTAATTTATTGTCCGATAGGATAGTGTTAGATTAAAATATCTAGGGGCAAATCGGCTGAGGGAGACTAGGGACTGACCGCACGACGCGGATGCGCGGATATTCAACAATCCCAATTCCTAAGACCCACACCATAAGCTAGATGCCTTCTACCCTATCGCGTTTTTTGGACAAATAATCATGTATAACCCTTCTCTGCGTCAAATACCTCGCCATGAACCGGCTGAGGTCATTCCACTAAAGCAAGAATCTTCGCTTTTAGAGTGGTTGGAAGCAACAGGTCGTCTGTTGGCGCGGGATAATCAAGAACCGGATTATGTGCTCGATGCAGAACCAGAAATCACAGATTTGATGGGCGGTGATGATAGTCCTTACGATGATATGGATGATGATGTTGAGGACGCGATTGAAGTAGACGACGATATGTAAGAACGAAGGAAAAAGGAAGAAGGAAGAAGGAAGAAGGAAGATTAGATTTAACTAATTAATTTTTCCTTTCCTTCTATTTCCCAATTCCCAATTCCTAATTTTTTGATTTCCCAATGAATATGTATTATGGAGCGGTGAGGAAGATTTTGTGGACGAAAAACTATCATTGAGCAAGCCTTTTAATCTTTCAGGAACAAATCTATTATTGTTGCTGGGGCTGTGCTTAAGCGCTTCCGCCATCGGTTTAGATTGGACTGCTGGGAGATTTTTAGATATAGAGCGATCGATCTTTCTACCCTTAGCTATTTCTGCTGTCACTGTAGCTATTTTGGGCTACTGGATAGTGCCTTTACTCCAGCAACTCAAAGCAGGGCAAATTATTCGTGAAGACGGCCCGCAAGCTCACTTGCAAAAAGCAGGAACGCCAACAATGGGCGGCATATTTTTCGTGCCAACGGGGGTAGCGATCGCTCTTTTATGGTCTAAATTTAACTCCGATGTTATTGCTGTATCAGTTGTAACCTTAGCTTATGCTTTCATCGGCTGGCTAGATGACTGGCAAATCCTACGCCGCAAGTCTAATAAAGGTATTTCACCGCAGATGAAATTGGCATTACAAATTAGTTTCGCTGTCTTATTTTGTCTGTGGCTAGCATTTCGCCAACCTGCAATTCTCACAACTGTTTCCTTGCCTTTTGGTCTAGCATTACCTTTGGGTTTATTGTTTTGGCCGCTAGCTACATTTGTATTAGTAGCTGAGAGTAATGCTACAAATATTACGGACGGTATTGACGGATTAATGGGCGGTTTAGGTGCGATCGCTTTCCTAGGTTTAGGTGCATCTGTCGCAGAGATTTCGCCAGAATTAATGATTTTTTGCGCCTGTATTAGCGGCAGTTGCTTAGGCTTTGTTACTCAGAACCGCAACCCTGCCCGCGTGTTCATGGGTGATACAGGAGCCTTAGCTTTAGGAGGCGCTTTAGCGGCGATTGCGCTATTAACTAATACTCTCTGGCTACTCTTAATTATCAGCGGCATTCTATTTGTGGAAACGATGTCAGTAATCGCCCAAGTTGGGTATTACAAAGCTACGAAAGGGCCTGACGGTGTGGGTAAACGCTTGTTAAAAATGGCTCCGTTACACCATCATTTAGAGCTATCTGGATGGTCAGAAACTCAAGTTGTTGGGAGCTTTTACGCAATTAATGTGATTCTAGTTATCATCAGCTTAGTTATCAGTCATTAAACCTCTAACAGTTAACAGTTAACAGTTAACTGGTAATACCAATTCTGAAAAGTTATGCAATAATAATAGCCGTAGGTTGGTTGTAACGAAGTGAAACCCAACATCAAGATTGTAGCAATACTTTTCAGAATTGGTATAATAAAATCAGTTAAATTTGTTACACGATCTGTTGCCATGCTCTGCAATAAGCTAAGTATGATTTGAGTCCGCGTAGGCCGAATTTTTTGTATAGCAGCGATTTATAATCGCCAGGAAAAGTATAGTTTTCCGATCGGATTTACTATGATTTGTGTTGCAGGATACTGCAATATATAACATTATAGATATATGCTTAAATTCAGGGTGCTAACTAATAACTAAAACCTCTGCATTTTCCAGCATATCGTTAAACTTATTGACAGCAGAGTTCATATTTTTTAAGTGAGTAAACTTATCATTAATTATGGCTGCACCAAACCGCAAGATTGTTAAAGAGCGGCGAGACTACAACACTTGGGTAGCGAATGAAACCCTAGAAGATTATTCCCTCCGCTACGCTCCCAAATCCTTCAGGAAATGGTCAGAGTTTCTAGTTGCCAACACTGCTATAGGAGGCATTTCTTTTCTTGCTCTAGAGGCAATTGGCGGTTCCCTGATGATTAGTTATGGTTTTGCTAACTCGTTTTGGGCAATTATTACTGTAGGTGCAATTATTTTTCTTGCAGGGTTGCCAATTGCCTACTATGCTTCAAAATACAATATTGATATAGATTTATTAACAAGAGGAGCAGGATTTGGTTACATCGGCTCTACAATCACCTCGCTGATTTATGCTTCCTTTACATTTATTTTCTTTGCCTTAGAAGCGGCGATTATGGCTCAGGCATTGGAACTATATTTTCACCTATCTTTACCAATTGGCTATGTACTTTGTTCCCTAATTATTATTCCCTTAGTTTTTTACGGAGTGACATTAATTAACCGGTTGCAGTTGTGGACTCAACCCATATGGCTAATATTAATGATTGTTCCCTATATTTTTGTGCTTTACAAAGAGCCTAATGCTCTTACAAATTGGTTTAAATTTGCCGGAGAATCACCTAGCGGAGCGGCATTTGACCCCTTATTATTTGGTTCGGCAGCAACGGTATCTTTTTCTTTAATTGCTCAATTAGGAGAGCAGGTTGACTATCTACGTTTTCTACCTAATCAGGAAAAAAATAATCGTTTTCGATGGTGGATAGCAGTAATAGTAGCTGGCCCAGGCTGGATAGTTTTGGGAGTAGCAAAACAGTTAGGAGGAGCATTTTTAGCATCTTTGGCAATTAGTCATGGCGTGGCGATTGCCAGTGCTAAACAGCCAATTCAAATGTATTCGGCCGGATTTGCCTATATATTTTCTAACCCCAGCGTGGTTTTATCTATTGCAACACTGTTTGTGATTATTTGCCAAATCAAAATTAATGTTACCAATGCCTATGCAGGATCGTTAGCTTGGTCAAACTTTTTTTCTCGACTTACTCACAGCCATCCGGGGAGAGTTGTTTGGCTGGTTTTTAATGTCGCGATTGCGTTATTATTGATGGAGATGGGAGTCTTTGAAACCCTACAAGCAGTTTTGGGACTATACTCGAATGTCGCGATTGCTTGGATTGGAGCTTTAGTCGCCGATTTAGTAATTAATAAACCCCTAGGCTTAAGTCCATCATACATTGAATTTAAACGAGCTTATCTCTACAATTTTAATCCTGTAGGATTTGGCTCGATGACCATCGCCTCAATTATTTCAATCATCGCTTTTGTCGGAGCTTTTGGCATTTATGCCCAAGCTTATGCACCTTTTATTGCTTTAGGAGTAGCCTTTATTCTCTCTCCTATTATAGCGATAATTACTAAAAGCAAGTATTATCTTGCTAGAGAAAACATTTATCGCCAAGGAGCGAAGTTTGACTCTGTTTTTGACTCTCAGCACTTACGAACTAAGAGTCTTAAATCTCAATCAGCTCTAACCCGCCTTTTTAAGGGAGGAATCTTAACCCCCATTTTTAAGAGGGGTGCGGGGGAACTCTCCATAAGTCCTGATTCTTTAATCTCTTGCTGCATTTGCGAGCAGAAATATGAGCCAGCAGATATGGCATTTTGTCCCGTTTATGACGGGGCAATTTGTTCCCTATGCTGTAGTCTAGATGCTCGTTGTGGAGATAAATGCAAGACCTCAAATGCGACAATAGAAACTATGACTATAGCCATTGGGCAATCTATTTTTAAAGAAAAGTTTTCCCCTAAGTTAGGTCTTCGGCTTGCAAAATTTCTAGAAATTTTTCTGTTAATATCTTCTTTGACCGGGGCAATCTTTGGTCTGGTTTACTATCTGGGAGTTGTCCGCTCTCCTGAAATTCCGACAACGACTGCTGAGGCATTAATCGGAGTTTTTGTATTACAATATGGTTTGTTATTAGTATTAGCTGGTATTGGTACTTGGTGGTTAGTGCTAAGCGAAGAGAGTCGGGAGTTAGCGGAAGCAGGACTAGACAAACAAAACCTGCAACTTCAGCAGGAAATTAGAGAGCGACTGCGAGCAGAAACAGCCTTGCAACAACTCACTCGCGATCTAGAAAGCCGCGTGGAGGAACGCACCGCTGAATTGTCAGAAGCTCTGAGCAATTTAAAATACGCTCAAGCGCAGTTAGTTCAGACTGAAAAGATGTCCAGTTTAGGCCAACTTGTAGCAGGAATTGCCCACGAAATTAATAATCCTGTTAACTTTATTTATGGCAATTTAGAATATATTAGAATATATGTTCAAGATTTACTAGATTTAATTGCAATTTATCAAACTGAGTTCCCACAAGTAAGTCCTCAAATCCAAGATAAAATTGAAGAAATGGAACTGGAATTTCTTCAAGAAGATTTACTAAAAATACTCTTATCCATGAAGGTCGGAGCAGAACGTATCCGAGGGATTGTGATGTCTTTACGAGTTTTTTCGAGATTAGATGAATCTGATGTTAAAAAGGTTGATATTCATGAGGGATTAGACAGTACGTTGATGCTTCTAGCACACCGCCTCAAAGCTAATCCAGATCGTCCAGAAATTAAATTAATTAAGGAGTATGGAAATTTACCATTAGTTAAGTGCTACGCAGGACAATTAAATCAGGTATTTATGAATATTTTGACTAACGCGATTGATGCCTTAGAAGAACAGAATATAAGTCGTACACTCTCAGATATTAAAGTAAATCCTAATCAAATTACAATTCACACAGCCATTATTAATGAAGGTAATTGCGTTGAAATTCGCATCAGAGATAATGGAGTTGGAATGCCGCCAACGGTTAGAGAGAAAGTTTTTGATTATTTGTTTACTACAAAAGCTGTAGGGAAAGGGACGGGTTTGGGTTTATCTATTAGCTATCAAATTGTGGTAGAAAAACATCAGGGGAGTTTGACCTGTGAATCAGAATTTGGTAAAGGAACGGAGTTTATAATTACTATTCCTATTGATTAAGCAAAAATGTCCTGGCGATTGAAATCGCGCCTACACAAACAAAGTCCGCCTACGCGGACTAATATGGAGGTTTGGTTAATGATTTCGGTGGTAGTTCCTATTTATAATGGCGAGACGGATTTGCCAGATTTAATTAATTGCCTGAAAGCTCAAACTTATCCAGCCGAGGAAGTAGAGTATTTACTGGTTGATAATAAAAGTAGCGATCGAACTTTGGCTATTATTCAAGCAGTAGAAGAAGAAAGCAGGCATGATACCTGCTCTACAATTATAATTAAATTGCTTACAGAAAACAAAATTCAAAGTTCCTACGCTGCCAGAAATACAGGCATTCGTGCCTCCAAAGGCGATATAATTGCTTTTACCGATGCCGACTGTCGGCCACAACCAGAATGGTTAGAAACTTTAATTAGACCATTTGCCGATCGCGATGTGGGAATTGTTGCTGGTGAAATTCTTCCTATTCCGGGTAAAACCCTCTGGGAACAACACGCCGCCATTGAGAATACTCTTTCCCAGAAACATACTTTAGCTCATTCTTTCTGTCCCTACGGTCAAACGGCAAACTTAGCTATCCGCAGAGAAATATTAATAGAAGTAGGATTATTTCGCCCTTATCTTACCACTGGTGGGGACGCTGATTTGTGTTGGCGAATTCTGCGAGAGACATCCTATAAATTGGAATTTGCCGAAGGTGCGATCGTTCATCATCGACACCGATCTAGCTTCCAGCAATTACAAAGTCAATGGCGGCGTTATGGTGAGTCAAATAGATATTTGCACCAACTGTACGGTGTTGATTTGATGCGAGAATTGACGGTAGGGGAATATATTTATCGAGTAGCGCGGTGGTTGTTGAAGGAATTGCCGATCGCATCTCCCAAAGCGATCGCGGGCAAAGCAAATCTGGCAGAATTATTCAATACTCCCATTGGTTTGTGCAACGTTTGGGCCCGATCGCGGGGACAAAGGGAAGCGAAACTACCAGAAAAAGCTAAGGAAATTGAGTTAATGCGATCGCCATAATCCTTTAAACTCAATTCTACTGCGCCATTCGAGCTGCTATGCGAGATTTTATCCATTCTATAGCTGCTGGTGTCGGTTCAGTAGCTTTCCACGTCGGACGTGCGATTAAGCGATCGCACCAAGCATTCAATTTCGGATAGTCACTCAAAGAAACACCGCCTCTCGGTAGCCAAGGTATAACAGTACCCGCAACAACATCGGCTAGAGTTAAGTTTTCACTACCAAAGAAAGAGCGATCGCCTAATAAACTCTCAAAAAACTTTAGCACTGTAGAAATTTTCTGCAATGCTAGCTCAATTTTTTCCGCATCTCCTGCTGGCAAACCTAACATCTTTGGAGACAGTACCATCACAGCAGGAGACAACTCATTTACTGTCACCATTTGCACCATCCGCACGATCGCGACTTCCTTTGCATCTTTTGGTAACATCGCAGGCGTGCGATATTTTGCCTCTACATAATCCAGCATTGCCAAAGATTCAACTACATTAAAGCCGTCATCTACCAAAACTGGAATGTGATGGAAGGGATTAATCGCCAAAAACTCTGGTTTAAACTGATCCCCATCTAATTTTACCTCTACCAGTTCAAACTCAATGCCTTTCTCCAGCAGTGTAATCCAAACGCGGCGCGAGTTGAAAGAAATCGCCTGGTGATAAAGCTTCAGCATGGTAAAATCTCAAAGTTGGTTGAGTAAGGCGGACAACGGCAATTTTAACACTTTTAGGACTTAAACTAGAGGTGGGGAAGTGACAACCCGCCCCCAACCATTCTTACTTAACCTGTTACAATCATAGAAACAAGTGAGACGATCGCGGATAGCAGGAGTATTTCCCTATCCAATTAAAACAACTAACTATTAACTACTAACAATTATCAATAAGTGATTACTGTCACACTCCCCAAAGATTACAATCACCCCTAAGCCTCAAAAAATAGTGCATATTTAAAATAAGGAGACATTGGTGAGGTTGGGGAGATGAGAGTTGGTATTTTGGCAACAGCAGGATTGTTATTGACACTCGGTTTAAATGCTCCAGTGAAAGCGGAAAATGCGGAGCATCTCAAGCAGTTACTTGAAACCAAAAATTGTCCGGGATGCGACTTGACGGGAGCAAAACTTGCAAGAGTTGACCTCAGCGGTGCAAACCTCAGCGGTGCAAACCTCAGCGGTGCAAACCTTACAGGGGTTAATCTTAATGAAGCGAAGCTGAATCAGGCAAATTTGAGTAAGGCTAACTTACAGAGTGCGACTCTGATTGGAGCTAGACTGCACGGTGCAAATTTGGAGCGGGCGAACTTGAGCCGTGCTAATCTGACTCTGGCTGGCATGGTGATTGCTAATCTGGATCGTGCTAATCTCAGCTATGCAAATTTGCTGGGTGCAAATTTGGAAAGTGCAAATCTGGTGGGTGCAAATCTCAGGAATACTCGCCAGTCTATGGCGAATTTAACTAATGTCAGTCTCAAGGGTGGGAGTTTACTGGGGATGGAAGTGATGGGAGTTAACCTACGGGATGCAGATTTAACTGGTGCTAATCTCAGCGGTGCAAATCTGGTTAGTTCAGATTTGACAGGCGCTAATTTAAAAGATGCTAACATCGCGAATGTGAATCTTAGAGATGCAGCGATGCAAGATACCAGAATGCCGGATGGAAAACTGCGTTCCTAAGTTATAAGTTATTAGAAATACAAGGTGGGCAATGCCCACCTTGCTATGATTTGAGATTAATTTTTTATTCGTCTTCAGGATCTTCTGGAAATCGGATGATGTCATCCTCACCTAGATATTCACCATTTTGAACTTCAATCATTACTAAGGGAATTACCCCTGGATTTTCCAAGCGGTGAGGTGTGTTCATCGGTACATAAGTTGATTGTTTTTGCATCAAAAATTTCTCTTTTCCGTCGCAGATAACTTTAGCAGTACCGGAGACAACTACCCAGTGTTCGCTACGGTGATAGTGCATCTGAGCACTCATGTGATGACCTGGTTTTACTTCAATGCGATTAATCCGATAACGTTCGCCTTCTTCTAAGATTGTAACTTTACCCCAGGGCCGTATCCGAGTATTACCATCGGCAGGTAAGGTATCAGTAGGAGTTTGTTGTTCAGTGTCGTTAGAAGTCATAATCATGTCCGAATAAATACTTGTCATTGCGAGCGAAGCACTTGTCATTGCGAGCGAAGCACTTGTCATTGCGAGCGAAGCACTTGTCATTGCGAGCGAAGCACTTGTCATTGCGAGCGAAGCGAAGCAATCCCAACACCTTGCGTTGGCGTAGCCTGCCCGAAGGGCTTATGCTTCGCTTCCCGCCACGCTTCGCTCGCGGCTTCGGCTTTTCGCAATGACAGATCGCAACTAATATCATTTCCGTTTTATTACTATAAAAAAAATCACGCGCCGCCAATTGGTTGCCCCTTCGTAAAACCTCAGAACTAGACTGCTCAACTCCAGCGGGCTCAGTGCTACCTGCCTCATTCAATTCACAGAATTTAAACCGGAATAGCAGGTAGCACTGAAAGCCCGCACAGTCAAGAGCAGGCTAGTGATGCGTGCTAGAACTAAGCGCAAGGACGGCGATCCACCGCCCGGATTGCAAGGCTGTTTACCATTTGTAAGGATACGGAATACCGGGTACTTACGGCGCGTAATTCACTAACTTACTATTAACTTATTGACTTTGGCGGCTGTATTGCATCCGCAGAGCCAAAATGTGTTCGCAAGGGCCCTTGTACAGCTTATTTTGCTGATGCCAATTGCAATTACATTCTCCTTGAATTATACGCTCATCTACGTCAACTGTCAAGCAGGGATCAAAACTTTTTTCTTTGTCCCTGACATTTCCATGTAAAGTAAATGCACCAGCCGCATCAATATTTGACCCAGTTACCTGGACTGCATTTTGACTCAGAAAGCGAGTAGCTTTCTCCTCTCGCTCATTAGCAAAACGTAACCTTTCCATTGGCAAAGGTTCTCGGCTTAATTCCCGTACCCGATAAACCTGTTTATTCAGATCGTAAATAGCTCTTCCAGCCTGAGTGTAAGCACTTAAAGCGCCTAAAACTGCGGCCCGACTTAACTTAAGTCGCTGGGCCAAACTATCAGGAGTTTCTCGCCAATTTTCCCGCAAAGCATCAAAAATAAGTTGTTGTGTCCAACTATCAACATCAGCACGGGGAGCCATTAAATCAAAGTTACCAGATTTTGACCAATCATTCGCACTCCATCCTGATAATCCCAAGGTAAAGGACATATCGCCTAAATCAGCTACATAAAAGGACGGCATTCCCGTACCTAATAAATGTACGGTAAACTTTTTAGCTACAGGAATTAAACGCTCTAAAATGTGCAGGCGGCGACGGCCCCAAACCCGAACTTCTTGTGCTTGCAAACCATGATAAATCGAACGGTGACAAACTATTTCTGTCCCCCAAGGTTCAAAAATTATCCGCACAGGTTCCCCTGGTTTCAGATGGTAACGCAGACTGCGTGGCCCTTTTTTCTCTTTATGGCGGCGCAGGATAAAACACATATTATGAATATCCATCGGATGCAAATCAAATTGCGTCGCGGGTAAGGACATAGCTGAACTAACTTGTAGAAAACCTCTTACCCAACTGTCAGGTAAATCAATTTTAACTTCTTTAAATACCTCTTCATTAGTAGTCTGAACTTCAAAGCCAGAGGGGTCAACTTGTAGCAGGGTGGTTTTGTAACTACGAACTTTTTGAAATTCATCATAAAGGGCCGCTGAGTAATCAACATTGGTAGTGCCGCAAGCAAATTCATTGATGTTTTTAAACACTTCGTAGCTTGCACCCAAACGGCCATAGCTTGATTCATCTACGCTGAAACATTCAAAGAATACTTCATCTGGATGGACGGTAATTACTGGGTCAAAGACAAAATAAAAGTCTAATTCTTTTTGCCAAACATACTGGCGGAAGGCTTCTCGCGCCCTATAATAAGGTTTTAAACGTTCAGAACGGCGCTGGTAAAATTGGTTTAATTCTGCCTGCAATGGCTGGATTTTTGCAGCTAATTCTTGACGCTGATTGGCAACAATTTGCCAGTCAATTTTTTCCTGTTTGGCCCGCCATTCTTTATAAGCAGTTTTATCTTTGGGCTGGAATCGCATATCGGAGACTACGACATCGTGTAAGGCACTAATCGCCTCGCGAAATGCGACATTTTGACGCAATTCTCCGATAAAATAAGTGGGTGGGCGTTTGGTGTCTGGGGAGAAAGACATCTGGGTATTTCCACCACTTTCACTAACACCTGAGTTGCCTTTGTAAGAGTAGTTAAATTCCATTGTTTTTCCTCAACTAGCTTGGTAAATTGCGGGTCGATATTTGGGGTTAGGAATAGGCTTACTCTCGGCCATAGCGGCCTCAAGCCAAGCAGATTTAGCAATTATTACCTCAAGAAGTGCTTCTTCTGGTGTTAAACCAAAAGCACAACAGTATTTTAGGTCGGGAATATCGGCGATATAACCTTTATCTTCTTCGCTGTAGAAAATATTAATGTGATAATCTTTCATAATTCATTCTCCCACTGCCTGAAGGGATTTTCCAAATATCTTAGGTTTTGGTAAAGGTTTACCGTCTTCTAATGATGACTCAATCAGAAGTTCTAAGACTTCTTGGGCATTTTTAAGCGCTTCTTGATATGTATCTCCGTGCGTGTGACAAAATTTTCCCCACTCAGGGAGGCTGACAACAAAACACCGATCTTCATCTGACCATTGAATAATTATACTATAGTGACAAATCATTTTATTTTTCCTCTTCTTCTCTGTTATATCAATTCTCCAAAGTTGTGCAACAGTATTCGGGGCGGGTTATTTAATATTTTGGCTTCTAGCATGGATTTGGGCGAACCCGCCCCTACAAAAATTATTATGGTACAATTCCGAATCAAAATAAACACTAACTTCTAACTTCGACAACTTCCTTCACCTGAATAGGTAAATTAAGCTGCGGATAAACCTTGTGAATTTTTAACATAGTTTGAATCGCAGCGGCCTTATCCCCAATAGCAATTGTAGCAGATTGTCGAGTTAAAATCTCGGCTACAACCATCGCCGCTGCTTCACTTTTTTGCGCTTCTGCATCCAGAAAGGCAAAAATTCTCTGTTTAGCAACTCTACCCCGATTTACGCGCGATAATACGGTGATAAAATAAGGCATTAACTCTCTCAATCGATCGGGACGATCGACGGCATAACTTTCTAGATAATTAGTAGCAAATAACTGCATATCTCCCGAAGGATGTTCGCTAAATTTTAGCAGATAATCTTGTCCGTAAGCTGCTTGAAAATTGCGACTCACTAAGTCTCGTCCAAATTGGCGCACATCTTCCCGAATGCTATCGCAGATGCTAACCATCACCTCTGGAGTCCATTCTTCGCTAGAAAATTCTGTCTTAAAAGTTTGATGGGCAAATTCCCGCGAATCATCCCATTTTGACTCAAGTAGGCGCACTGCCGCTAACATTTCCTGGGAATTGCTGCGAATGCGATCTAAATTTGCTACAAACATTTTTCGCGCCGCCTCTCGCACTGACAAAATTTCGTGACTAGCCAGTTTAACTATGTCTATTATATCAAATTCTGCTGCCCAAGTTGGGTAATTTACTCCGAGGATAAAACCTCCTAATTCTTGAGTCGCAGAGGATTTAGCTTTAAGCAGTCGCAAAGCGGTATCTCGATCGATACTAGACATCCATTCTGGAATGTCTTCTCGCAGTAAACTCACTAAATAGCTGTGAACGCCTTGATGTCTTTCTGGAATCATTAACACATCAATAAACTCAGACACTAACTGAGTAGCAAAAGCTGGATATTCTCTGCTTAAACGCCGAATGACTGGTCTAATCGCATTGCGAATTTCAGCCACAGGATTAACAGCCATTGCTATTATCAAAATACTCTGAGAACCGATCAAAGTTTCATCTGGTAATTGCCCAAATAATCTAACTCCAACTACTCGCACTTGTTCATAGGGCGATTCTAAGAGAGATTCTATCAAATTTGGCGGTAAATTAGCAGCGTTGATTTCGTGATTTAGTAAAATCCGCGCCCCTAATTCTTGAATTTCAGGTAGGGGGTGTCTGAGTAAATCAAGGATAATTCCTAATCCTAAATTTCGCAATTGCGGCGTAAAGCTAATTAGCAAAGTTTCGGCAATTTCTTTCGCTATTTCCCCTAATTCGGTTGTTTCTCCTGGGAAAGCTAACAATTCAGCAATAATTCGTGCGATTAATACTCTGGCAGTGTTATCATTAATAATGGATGAACTCAACAATCGACGAACAAATTGGCGAGTATCTGTTTGTGCGCTAGTAACTAATGCTGCGATAAATTGGCTGTCTTCTAAGAAATATTCGCGCTGTTCTTCTATCCAGCGGTAAGCTGATGTTCGCGACTCTTGAAATACGCAGTTAGTTACAGCTAAAACTAATTGTTTGTTAGCTGGATGTCGATGATAGCCACCATTTATTACCAAATCAAAAGCTAATTTGGCGGTGACTTCGTAAGGTTTACTCAGAAGTTTGATAATTGTATCAACTTCTATGCTAGGGAAAAACAGGGGACAAAAGTTTAAGGCTTTAACAGCAAATTTATGAACAGGAAAACAATTGCTTTCTAATAACAATTGTAGTAGTGCTTCTGGGTTTTGCTGCCACAGTTGAGGAAATGCTTCTTCTCGAACTTCTGGTTCTGGATCTCCAGGTTTATAGGTTTCCTGACAACGCCATGCTTTGTTATTTGGCAATAAAACATAGCGGGGACTATTCTCATATAAAATGTGGTTAAATGTTAAATCTTTAGCATAGACATCCCAATCATAACTGTAATGAATCTGAGTCCAGTTAGATCGATCCCAGACATAAAAATTGCTTGTTTTGACTTCCCCAGCATCAGCATCTGTATATTGAAGGAGAAGGGTGACAGCCATTTTTATATAATCATAATCACTTTCTTCACCTAATTGTTTAAGAGTTCGCCAAACCCGCCGTTGTAGATATTCGCGAGTTTTATTGCTGTAGGCAATTCTCCCATTATCGCTCTCCATTTCCTGGACAAATTCATTAAGTTTAACTCTTTCATGCTTGCGGGTTTGGGGATTATAATGATATTCGTATTTTGTCAAGTACCCGCCTTCTGGGAGTCCGATATAATTACCATCGCTGCGAAACATTGCCGATTCTTTTTCAAATCGACGGGCAAGAATAGCAAAAACTTCGGCATCATGGCGATATTCAGCCATCTTGAAGATGTGACGAATTTGTTTAAAATAGTTTGGTTTTAGCGGTGCAGTCGATAAAATATTAAGTAGGGCAGGACGCACTGAACTGTTATCAATTTGATAGATAGTATCGAGTACGGACAAACGCTGAGTTTCACTGTTATTAAGATAACTAATTAAGGCTGTTGAAAATGACTCTGCTGAACCATTTTGTGCTATTTCTCGCAATTCTAATGGCAGTTGCGCGATTTTTTCTGAGCGCAATTTTGCCTTGGTTTCTTCATCGGATAATTTAACAATTGCTTCCCAAGCAATGCGGCAAACAAATTCGGGCATTGCTGCTTCTTTAGGTAGCAAATCGCCGTTTACAATTCTTTGAAGTGCCGGAATTGCACTCTCATCGCCACACCAACCCAAGGCCCAAGCAATGCAATAATCTCTTAAGCGATCGCCACTACGAAATAATTGAATTAACAACGGCGCAGCTTCCCGGATCTTCAATTCCCCCGCACGCCAGATAGCACGTTCCAATGGCCATTTACTATTGCTACCACCAGCGAGACGATTGATAATAGCTTGTTTACGCGGATCTCCAACTGAAATCTCTGCAACTGTGGCGGTTTGCGGTGCAGCAGGCGCAACATTTATCCCTGTACTCGTAACGTCGCGATAGCCTTTTTTCGTCTTTTCCCCAACCAACTTATCAAATACTTTTTGAGCTTGTGCCAAAGGTACAGCTTTATCAGTTTTTGTCCCTTCTTTGAGGTTCGTACCTCGGCGACCGTAGCGGAAGTTTACCAGATAAAGGTCTTCCCCCACCTGGCACAGATCCACTTCATAAACCTTATCGGAACCTGCTTCCTGGAAATGAAGAGTAGTTTGTTTAATCAGTTTCATCAGATTTACCGCCAGATGCCTTATTTGTCTTTATAGCTCAAGAAGGGGAATTTAAGCCCCTCTGCTTCTAGAAGATGAGTTGGGGGAGAGGTTGAAACCAGCCGACCACTCCCCCGATCCTTTCATAGCAAGCCTTTGACAAAAAATGTAAAAAAATGTTGCATTGTTTCTATCCTTGTGTTACATTACTTAACAAGGTTGAATTTAAACGAGGTTCGCGATCATGGAAACTAAAGAAACAACCAAATTGGGCTTTACCGATTTCGCTGAAACCTGGAATGGTCGTCTGGCCATGCTCGGCTTCGCGATTGGCCTTGCTACTGAGTTCCTGACTGGTCAAGGTATTTTGTCCCAGTTGGGCTTGATGTAATCCATTACCCCTAGATACTAGATTACGCGCGATCGCCCTCCACAAAGCGCGATCGCTCCACTCTTCACAAAGTCCTCTTCAGATCATCTGAAGGGGACTTATTAATTTTAGGAATTAATTCTGGCGAATGGATATTGAATTTCAAACTTGAATCAACTACTACTAATTAATTTAACTAAATATTTATACTCAAAAATACATAAATATATTTTGTCAAAGTTTCTAATTTTAAATTAAGTATATATCGATGTCAAAAGACAGACTGTAAAACTTGTTTTTTACCATAATATCACCTTTGTCAAAAGACAAAGCGTAAAACTTATATCTACGATCGATATACATAGAATTTACCTAAGTACAGGAAATAAATATGATTTTAGACTTATGCTAAATTCAACTACATAGTCACACAAATAAAACCTAAAAATGACTAAAAAACAAACTCCAATTGAGGGAACTATCCGCAGTTTGCATATCGGAGATATGATTCCTGATGATTTGCGCGGACAAGTAGACCCTAATAAGAGCGGGTCTTCCAATGTGACAGGAGCCAATTATTTAACTGTGGGTGTAGGCGGGACTATTCAAACGCCAAGCGGTCAAAGTGTAGATCCTGATGTCGATCTAAATAAGATTAGCACCCACTTTACCCGCACCCTCCAGAGTGAGCTTGAAAAAGACGTTACTAACATTAACGTCAATAGTCTAATAGCAAACTCTCCCATACTAGGAGTGACAGACGCTATTGACTTCGAGAACATTCAATCTATACCCTTTACCATTGATGTTAGCACTCTGAGCGAAGCCAAAATTATTACCGATGCAACAATGGATCGGTTTACTAAAGGGCAGCAGGTAGGTCGTTTTGTTGATGCAGATGATGCCGATAACTTGGTAGAAATTACTTCCCAAGATTCGCAGCAGCAAGGAGTTTTGCGTGCGAATGGCGGTAACGATAGTGTAATCGGAACTCAGAGCAATGATTCTGCCAACGGCAACAGCGGTAACGATACAATCATTGGCGCAGGTGGAGAAGATTTACTGCGCGGCGGTAATGGCGCTGATTTGATTAATGGCGGTCAAGCAAACGACATAATTGATGGCAATCGAGGCGAAGATACTCTGATTGGCGGAGGCGGAGATGATATAATTCGGGGTGGTGCAGGCCATGATTTTCTGTATGGAAATGCTGGCAATGATACCCTCATTGGTGATATTGGCTCTGACTTTCTCAGCGGTGGAGAAGGTGCTGATGACTTTATTTTGCGAGGTGATTTTAATTCCTTTGAAGCAGCTTATGCAGATCGAATTCTTGATTTCAATCCTGCTGAAGGCGATCGCATAAAAATTGCTAATCTTAAAGGTGTAGAAGGTATGGAGCAAATTAGCTTCGCTGCTGTAGATGTCAACAAAGACGGAGTTACTGATACCGCTATCCTTTGTTCCTGTGGCGATATAGTCGGCGTAATTATGAGCGCTGACCCCTCCCAAATTAGCGTCAATAATTCTGTCTTTATGGTGGCTGCTGAAGATAAAACTCTTAGCAAAATGATCTAACCCAGCACCATCAGCAACTAGGCGGTTAAACTAGGCGGTTAAACATAGGGCGGTTAATCTCCGCCCTAAAGTTTTTATTTCTAAGAGACAAATTGAGCGGCTCAACCTACATCTAGAACTCATCATTATCCCAGTTCGCGATCGCCACATTTTTTCCGGCGTAGCCAGACAAACCTAAGTAATGTCCTACAGCACCTCATGCCATCAGAACTGGGACATCACATGAAAAAACTAATACTGTCAGGGCTACTGGCCGTATTTGTGGCAACAACTGCACTTGGCAATACCACAACCTCGACTATTGAACCAATTCGGCGAATGTCAAGCCCCGAAATTCGAGAGACGATCGCTCAACCTACTACCTACATTTTTGAGGGAATTAAAGGGCGAGAACTAACCTTATCTCTGTGGGCGGGAAGCCTGACAGCAGAACTGTTTAGCCCCAGCGGTCAAAGATTAGGCATCATTCAAACAGAGGTAAGCCAATGGGTAGGGGTATTACCGGAGTCTGGTCTTTATCGAGTGCGAATCACGCCCAAAAAACAGAGAACTAGCTTTGTTTTAGAACGTGATTTTAAAGCAATATGGTCATATAAACCAGAGCGCCAACTCCCGATGGCGCGAGGAGCAAAAGATACTAGCATTGAACTTAAATTATCTGCCTACGAAATCCAGCCTTTAACAATTCAGGCGAAAGTCGGGCAAACAATGACAGTCACTGCCAAAGATGTAGACCTAGCGATCGAATCTCCATCAGGAGAACTGCTCGATCAAGGCGACGGCGAAGCCTTAGCTAAATTGCCTCAGTCTGGAGTCTACCGCATTCTGATAGTGGCCAGTAAATCAATACAAACATCAGTTAAAGTTAATTTGCGATAAATTTCTAATTGGTAATTGGTAATTGGTAATTGGTAATTGGTAATCGCTAATCGCTAATCGCTAATTACCCCGGCTCCCCTGCTCCCCGGCTCCCCTCTTTCCCTAGTCCCTAGTCCCTAGCCCCTAGTCCCTTTTTTTCACTTGATATAAGTTACAGGATAATCAGGATTAGCGGGATTCCCCATCAACCGCTGATTTTTACAATCCACAAGCAAATCTAACTTCTCTAAAACCACCTGACCAATCAATACCTCATCACCTGTCACCAGTGCATCCTCCGTAGTCCTACGCCCCTCAACTTCAATTAATATAGCCTCCGTTACTCCTACAGTTTCCTGACGACCATCAGCATACTTGACAAGCTGCTGTGCTATAATTCGTAAACCTAGCTGCTCTACTATCTTTGCTGAAATTACTAGGTAAACTGAGCCTGTATCTACTAGACCTTCCGTTTCACACTCACGCAATAGCCGAGGTGCGAGCAAACCCCTACTGACTAGAGCTTCATCTATTGCATTTGTCAGCTTAACCTGAGTGTAAACTGCCCCCATTTTCTTAATTCCATCTAGTTCTAATTTATTTAATTCTTTCATATAAAATTACCTTTCGATCTTTTCCTACTTAGATTATATGAGTTTTGCTAACTGAGACGCGATCGCACCTTTCTACCAGGAAATAGCAGCGAGCCTAAAGCAGACTTCGCCAACGTACCTCCTAGACAACAAGCCCAGCAGCCGTAAATACTTTCTTTCCTCAAATAAATAGCAGTCAGTGCTAGTTTAGAAGTAGAGAGCGAAAAGCCTAACTCCCAAGGGACACAGCAAAGTCGATCCAGCCGGAGCTCCCCTCATCGGGACAAACAACCGCAACAGTAATGTAAGAGGCAGATATGTCTAAATATGACTCCCAATTAAGATGCTCCTTTTGTGGCAAGTCGCAGGAGTATGTCCGTAAGTTAATTGCCGGGCCCGGCGTGTACATTTGCGATGAGTGCGTGGAACTGTGCAACGAAATTTTAGAAGAGGAGTTTTTTGACTCAAGCAAAGCTGCTGTGGGAACGTCCAACTCAGAAATGCGAGAATCTCTCTCAAACCCCACGCGATCGCAACCACGCAAACCCGGTAAGTCCAAAACCTCTACAACTGCCATTCTCAAACCAGTAGAAATCAAGCAACATTTGGACAACCATGTAATCGGTCAACACTCGGCGAAAAAAGTGCTTTCAGTGGCCGTTTACAACCACTACAAGCGTTTGAGTGTCGATCGAGATAAGGCTACCAAGTCTGCGCCTGATGATGCCGTAGAACTCCAAAAATCCAATATCTTACTCGTTGGGCCTACAGGTTGCGGCAAAACCCTCCTTGCTCAAAGTTTGGCGCAAATGCTGGATGTTCCCTTTGCAGTAGCGGATGCAACGACGCTGACTGAAGCTGGCTATGTCGGTGATGATGTGGAAAATATCTTACTCAGGCTGCTACAAGTGGCAGACTTCGATGTAGAAACCGCCCAACGTGGCATCATTTACATTGATGAAATTGACAAGATTGCCCGTAAAAGCGAAAACACTTCGATCACGCGCGATGTTTCCGGCGAAGGCGTACAGCAAGCTTTGCTGAAAATATTAGAAGGAACGGTAGTAAATGTCCCCCCTCAAGGTGGCCGCAAGCATCCTTACCAGGATTTCATTCAACTTGACACTAGCAAAATTCTATTTATTTGTGGCGGTGCTTTTGTTGGTTTGGAAAAAATAGTTGAACAGCGTCTTGGTAAGAAATCTTTGGGCTTTATTCAGCCCCAAGAAGCGGAAGGTATAGCTAATGGTATTCCGGCAAAGGATAAACGTGCAGCAGATATTTTGCAACACGCACAACCTGACGACTTAGTGAAGTTTGGCTTAATTCCTGAGTTTGTGGGACGGATGCCTGTTGTAACGGTGATTTCACCGTTGGATGAGGCGGCGTTGATGGAGATATTAACGGAACCCAAAAATGCGCTGGTTAAGCAATATCAAAAGCTGCTGAAGATGGACAATGTGCAGTTAGATTTTCAGGGGGATGCGCTGAAGGCGATCGCACAGGAAGCCTATCGTCGCAAAACTGGTGCGCGGGCTCTCCGCAGCATCTTGGAAGAGTTGATGCTGGATGTGATGTACGAGTTACCTTCCCGTAAGGATGTGGCTCGATGTACTATCACTAAGGAAATGGTGGAGAAGCGATCGACTGCGGAATTACTCTGGCATCCCGCTTGGCGAAAACAGCACGAAACTGCTTAATTGTTAGTTGTTAGTTGTTAGTTGTTAGTTGTTAGTTGTTAACTATCCCATCCGTCATTGCGAACGTAGTGAAGCAATCTCTAGTCTTTGCGATCGCATCTGTCATCCCATCCGTCATCGCATCTGTAATTGCATCCGTCATCCCATCCGTCATCCCATCCGTCATTGCGAACGTAGTGAAGCAATCTCTAGTCTTCGCGATTGCTTCGCTGCGCTCGCAATGACAGTGTAGGATTAAGTAGCAATGACAGTTAGGATTAAACAACCGTTACTAACTTTTTCTCCTTCACTTCCACCGGCGCACTTAAGGCTTCTTCCAAATCAGCACATCCTAATTTTTCCTCCAAAATTGCCATCACTTCCCGGCCGAAATCATTAGAATTTCTTTGCCAAGCATCTAAACAAACTTGCCCAAAAAACGAACCAAAAGGTTCAGGATTCCACAACAACTTCCTAGCATTCCAAGGCATTAAACTCATTGGATCGTAACCAGGTTTGAGAATATCTTTCTTAAACGCATACTCTTCTAAAATAGTATGAGGCTGCAACCCAATAAAGAAAATAGCAGGTTCCACCTTATCAGCGCCAAAAATTCGTTCTAATTCGCGATGATAGGCAATAGTTTGACGAATCGTATCAAAGGTTTCATCAATCACATTAAACGAGTAATTCACCGAAACCAAATCGTTAAAACCAGCCGCCTTCAAATCGCGGCAATTTTCCAAAACTACGCGCAAATTATAACCCATTCGCATCTTCCTGACGAGTTCCTGAGAACCGCTAGTAATGCCAATTTCAAAGTAATTCATCCCCGTTTTCGCCATTAATTCGCACAACTGCGGCGTTAAGTTATCTGCGCGAATATAAGCGGCCCAGTGAATATCAGTCATCCCAGCATCAAGGATTTTCTGTAATAACTCAACAGCATCATCGATGTATTTACGCGCGGGGATAAATTGAGCGTCAGTAAACCAGAAATTGCGAATACCTCTATCGTAAAGTTGCCGCATTTCTGCAACTACTTCATCCGCAGGATTAATCCGCACTTGCTTACCTTCAATTACTGTATAAATGCAGTAGCAACAATTATGAGGACAACCGCGTTTAGTTTGTACGCCAACGTAGAAATCTTGGTCTTGAAAGTAATACTGTAATTCCGGCCAAATGGTTTCAATATAATCGTAATTACAAGCGGTTTTTTCAATGTTGGCTGGCTTTTCGTGAATCAAGCGATCGCGCGGCGTAGTTTCGCCAACAACATAACACCGTTCGTTACTAAGATCCTCACCCCGCAGCAATTTTTCTAACAGCGCCTCTCCCTCACCTACGGAGACAATCGTTCCCGCAGGTAAACTGCGGCCCAATTGCTCGTAAAACACGCTGACAGCACCACCACCTACCACTAAACGCGCATCGGAATGATATTTTTGGGCTCGTTTCAACCCCCGTTTAATTAAACCCAAATTACGCCAGAGTTCCGCATAGTAGGAAGTCGCTAACCGCAGTCCCCCTAATGCGCCTCGCATTTTAATCAAAGGATTTTTAGCATAATAAAACTCAAAGGCATTCTGAAGCGGGTTCCCGCCTCTACCGCCAACTGGTGCGTAAATCTGAATATCTCGCCAAGAGAAAACTAGCAAGGTTGGCTGAAATTCATCTACACAAGCATCTAAAGCGCTATTAAAATCTAAAGGAGGCACCGCACCCAGATCGAAAATCCGCTGTTCAACGCTTGGAAAGAGCTTGTGAACGTGATCTGAGAGGTAGACAACTCCAATTGGGAAAATGGGATTGCAAGGGAGACGAACGTAGAGAACTCGGTTTTCCATGATGTTTATTATATCGGAAATTTACGAAGTTTAGAGGGTTCTTTAATTTGAACAGGACTTATGCAAAATTGTTTGTCACGCCGCCCTCTGGGCGGTAAAAATACCGCCCAGAGGGCGGCGTTACGTAAACTGTGCATAAGCCCTATCTAGAAACCGTTTTTTTGCGTAAGTCCTATATGATTAACTTTCAGCCTTGACTGAGTTTTGAGGTGATGGCGTAGTTTCTGACCGCTTATAAAAACCTATGCAAATCTACTATCGCTAATAGAGGAGCAAAAGCCTAAGTCTACGGTGTAACTTAACCAAAGGTAAGTAATATTGCATTACTGCTTGCTTTTATAAGCTTGTCCACTACTCCTCTGTTAGAGCTTGAAACCTTTGGGTGTTTGTATATTCAGTTGGTGTAGTCAATTCGGATCAGGTGTTTTAGTAACACTCAAGTTACTTGAGCCTTAATAACTCGCATTGACCAAGCGCAAGTTTATTATAACTTAATTCCGCTAAAACAACTCACCGATCTTCACCCAATACCCACAATTCGTTAATTCAATACTAGGTAAATCTAGGTATTTTGGCTACTGCAACCAACCCTGTTATTTGGAAGCGGAACTCTTCCTTTCTTACTAAGTTAGGATAAAATTTGCTTCTCAGTGGCAGCTAAGATCGCATATCGCAACCGCTTTCAGCGGTTAGCCCCTTCTTTCCCTAGCCCCTAGCCCCTAGCCCCTAGCCCCTAGCCCCTAACCGCCCTGGCGGTTACTATAAAACTGAATTTGATTCTGACTAAAATAGAAAACTCGCTCACAGAAGTTAAGCGTGTAAGCTAAATAAGAGGAAATAATTAAACCTAAAATATCAAAGACCGATGACGAAAAGTAGGCTCGATAGATATTTTCTCTTCTGCCTTCTGCCATTCCAGATAACTAAATTCTTCTGCCCTTCCAGATAAATATGTTAACGTTTAATAACTATATAATACAGTAAATAATCACTAAAGTTTGAGATATATAAACTTCTGGGAGTTGTACAGATGAAGATTTTGGTACTGGCATGGGAGTTTCCGCCCCGAATTGTAGGGGGTATAGCTCGTCATGTAGCGGAATTATATCCTGAGCTAGTCAAGTTAGGGCATGAAGTTCACTTGATTACTGTAGAGTTTGGCCAAGCCCCCATGTATGAAGTAGTGGAGGGAATACGAGTGCATCGGGTTCCTGTGTCACCAGCCCATAACTTTTTCCACTGGGTTGTTAACATGAATCAAAGCATGGGACATCACGGTGGTAAGATCGTGCTGGAAGAAGGGCCATTCGATCTAATCCATGCTCATGACTGGCTGGTGGGAGATGCGGGGATAGCACTAAAGCACACTTTTAAAGTGCCGCTGATTACGACTATACACGCAACGGAATACGGACGTTACAATGGTCTCCACTCCAACGAACACCGCTACATCAGCGGTAAAGAAAATGATTTAGCCTACAACGCTTGGCGCGTAATTGTCTGTAGCGAATATATGCGACGGGAAGTAGAACGGGTATTAGCTACTCCTTGGAATAAAATAGAAGTTATTTACAATGGGATTCGTCCAGAGAAAAAGCCTCGCTGGAGTGATTTTGATGCTTTAAATTTCCGCCGTAAATTTGCTCACGACCATGAGAAAATAGTTTATTATGTCGGTCGGATGACGTATGAAAAGGGTGTTTCGGTATTACTGAATGCGGCTCCGATGGTACTGCGGGCGACGGGGAGCAATACCAAGTTTATAATTATTGGTGGCGGCCATACGGAACACTTGAAACATCAAGCTTGGGAATTGGGGATTTGGCACAAGTGTTTGTTTACGGGATTTATGTTTGAGGAATATCTCGATAAATTCCAAACTGTGGCTGACTGTGCGGTTTTTCCCAGTTTATACGAACCTTTTGGCATTGTGGCTCTAGAAAGTTTTGCGGCGCGGGTGCCCGTGGTGGTTTCAGATACAGGGGGACTGCCAGAAGTGGTGCAGCACACTAAAACGGGGGTGGTTACTCACGCTAATAATCCGCATTCTTTGGCCTGGGGGATTTTGGAAGTGTTAAAAAATCCGGGCTATGCAAAGTGGTTGGTTGACAATGCTTATGAAGATTTGGAACGGCGATTTAACTGGCCGAAGTTGGCGAATGATACTGAGTGGGTTTATAAGCGGGTTGTTGAAGAGCGATCGCAAGTAAGTTGGTAATTGTTAGTAGTTAATAGTTAGTGGTTAGTTGTTAGTAGTTAGTTGTTTGCTCTACCAAAAATCTAAGGTTTGGGTTTGGTTTGCTTTGTACCCTCGCAACTTCGGCTTCCCTGCGGTCGCAATGACAGAATTGTGTTAGTGTGGGTAAGTCCTAAGTTAACTCAAATAATCAAAATATCAGATGCACTCAACGGAGGTGCAGCAGCTAACGTAGCTATCAAAACTTGCGGCGCTGGGCCAATACCATCGGCATCGAAGAACAAATTCGCAGAACCACTATCATAAATTAATCTTTGAATTAAGTCAGATGCAGTAACACCTAAAACGAACTGACTAGCAGCAAGCGTACCCGCCGTTAAACCACCGCCGAAATCCGTAGCAGAGATGAGAATGCGATCGCTACCAGTAGTGAAATCATTCAGGAAGTCAATTCCGTCACCTGGAGAGTTTAATTGAAAGTAATCATTGCCGATACCGCCGGCTAACAGATCGCTACCGCCATCACCAATAAGAGTGTCATTGCCGATCCCAGCGCTAAGGGTGTCATCACCAGTACCACCATTGAGACTATCATTGCCATCCCCGCCAAGCAGAAAGTCGTTTTCAGTGTCACCAAAGAGAAAATCGTCTCCTGCATCTCCCTGAATCAAGTCATTACCAGTCCCGCCAGTAATGGTATCGTTGCCAAAGTCCCCAACCAGGGTATCGTTACCATTACCCCCTGCGATCGCATCATTACCATCCGCAACCAAACCAGCACCTGCACCACCAGAGAGACAGTCATCACCCTCTCCGCCAATTAGGGTATCGCTGCCGAAGTCGCCAATCATGGTATCGTTTCCCAATCCGCCAACTAGACTATCATCACCATCACCGCCTTGCACTCGGTCGTTTTCACTGCCACCATCAAGAGAGTCATTACCAGAAGATCCTACTATGGTGTCATCGCCTTCAAACCCGCTAACTTGAAATGCTTCGATATTGACTGTTACTGGGACAGTTGTACTCGTTAAAGTGCCATCGCTAACTGCGTATTCAAAACTAACTGTAGTGATTCCAACCTGGGAGGTAAATAATAAACTTGTGTCGCCGGGGTTATAATTTGCAGTGCCATTAATAGGATTGCTCACATTACTAACTGTAACACCTATAGGGCTATCATTTTGTAGTAAATCAACAATTGGAATATTTAGAACGCTAGTATAGCTGCCTGTTTGAGTAGTAAAAATTATATCCTGACCATTAGTACCTGATACCACAGCAAATGTTGTCAAATTATCAGCCACAGCTATCGGCGGAGTAGGTGTAGGTGTAGGAATAGGTGTCGGCGTAGGAGTAGGTGTAGGTGTAGGAATAGGTGTCGGCGTAGGAGTAGGTGTAGGTGTAGGGGTTCCTGAAGGCGAAGAAAGGACTAAAACATTCTTTAATACTGCCAAAAACTCTTGTGTTATAATGTCTTGAACGATTGCATTTTTAACATTCTCGCCAGTTCCTTGAAAAATATTAACCTTACTCGTAGCAGTGCTAAACGTTGTTAAATCAATAATACTTCTGCCTTGACTGAATATTTCACTGCCATTAGCTAGGCGAATGACATCTTCGCCATTGCCAAAGTCGGTAATAACTGGTGCATTGACTAGATTCAGACTCCCACTTGAGGGCCCAAAGGAAAAAGTATCGGCTCCCTCACCCCCTGTGCTCGTATCTCCCCCGCTATCGCTTTGAATTAAGTCATTTCCCTGATTGCCAAACAGCAAGTCGCTACCTTCTCCTCCCCGCAATGTATCCTCGCCTTTACCCCCAAAAATGACATCGCGACCGTCTGCACCATCCAAGCTATCATTGTCTAAGTTTCCAAAGAGATAGTCGTTACCTAAGCTACCGCTGCCTGTGTCGCTGCCTTTGCCACCATACAGCAAGTCATCTCCCTCTGCACCATTGAGCAAGTCACTACCGGCTCTGCCGTAGATGACATCTCGCTGTGAGGTTCCAGTTAAATTATCATCATCAAGTGTGCCGTTAATGACTACCATGAGCGAGGTTTTCCCTATAGTTGGTTTTAGCTTCTATCTTAAGAGGAACTGAGGATGGTCAGTAATTAAAATAGGAGTTGTGTACTAATAATGAGTAATCAAGGTTTAAGATTGCCTTGGGATTGCTTTGTTCCTTAGATTGCTTCTTTCCTCAGATTGCTTCTTTCCTCAGATTGCTTCTTTCCTCAGATTGCTTGACTATTGCTTCAGATTGCTTCGTACCTCGCAACGCTTCGCGCCTCGCAACGCTTCGCGCCTCGCAACGCTTCGCGCCTCGCAACTGCGCTGCGCTTGACGCGCTACGCTTGACTGCGCTGCAATTGACTGCACTGCGCTTGGCTCTCATAATGACAGAAAATCGTACCCATGCGTAAGTCCTCTTAAAAATTCTGTCCTCCTATTCTAGGGAACTTTAGAAGGATCTATCTGTCTTGCCAACTTAGGCTTTAAGTAGATGGATATAATTAAACGTAGAGTGGGCGATTCCTGCAAAAAGTAATGTTTTTTATAGCTAGAGATGCTTGTTGACGAACGCCACTCTAGAAATTATAACGTTTTTTGAAATCTGTGTTCTAATTAGTATTTAGGTGTATTTTATGATAAAGAATCTAAAGTTAGATATTAAAAAATGTGGGCTTTTGGTTTTCCCTTTTTATTTTTTTATCTTTGATTCTTTTGCCGAAGCACAGCCGATTAAACCCGCGATGGATGGCACGGGAACTTTAGTCACTCCCGAAGGCAACCGCTACAATATTGACGGCGGTACTATCTCAAAAGATGGAGCAAATCTTTTTCACAGTTTTCAACAGTTTGGTTTGAGTGAAGGTCAAGTTGCTAATTTTTTATCGAATCCAGCTATTAGAAATATTTTGGCTCGTGTTGTGGGTGGCGATGCTTCGATTATTAATGGTTTAATCTCTGTTAGTGGTGGGAATTCTAATCTTTTTTTAATCAATCCGGCGGGGATTGTTTTCGGTGCTAATGCGAGTCTAAATGTGCCGGGTAGTTTTACTGTTACTACTGCTAATGGTATCGGGTTTGGAAGTAATTGGTTTAATGCTGTTGGTGTTAATAATTATGCTACATTGGTAGGAACGCCTAGTAGTTTTGATTTTAGTAGAGCGCGATCGGGAAGTATAGTTAATGCTGGTCAGTTAGCAGTTTTGCCGGGACAAAATTTAACCTTGCTTGGTGGTACTGTTGTCAATACTGGTAGTCTAGCCGCACCAGGGGGTCAAATTATTGTTGCTGCTGTCTCTGGTGAGAATGTGGTTCGCATCAGTCAACAAGGACTATTGCTGAGTTTAGAGGTGAGGGTTCCGCAAGAGGGAGAATCTGCAATCGCACCTGTTTCTTTACCTCAGTTATTAACGGGTACTGGTAGTAGTCACGCTACGGGACTCGCTGTTAATAGTGCTGGGGAAGTGGTTTTGATCGGTTCGGGTTTGAAGGTAGAAAGTGGAGATGTGGTAATTGCACCAAATTCTGCAATGCCTGCGGCGGGGGACGCTAACTCACTTCAAGGTCAATCGGCTATACTTTATGGTGCGAATAATCTCACTTTGTTAAGCAGTCAATTATACACGACTGGCAACCTAACTTTGCAAGCGCGAAACGGGGTGATAGTTAGGGATAGTATAGCTAATCCCTTTGTTGCTAGAGCGGGAGGGAATCTTTACATTCAGGGCGATCGCAGTATTGATATCCTAGCCTTAAATCCGATTCCAGGTATCGCGCCAGAGCCGCAATTCCAAAGCGGGGGAGACTTGAGTTTAGTCAGTGGTGGTAATATTTCCGGTGATTCTCACTTTGCGGCTGGCGGTAGTTTCTCGATTCGGAATTTGTCAGGCGGGCCTGGTAACTTTGTGAGTAGATACGACCCGATATTCAGTTCTGAGGGAGATGTCGTCTTTGGCGATTATACAGGGGTTTCGCTGAAAGTGGAGGCGAAAGGGAGCATTATTGCAGGCAATATCGAGATTACAGGGCCCGATGTTACGGTTTCTGGTTCCGATCCAGATATTTCAATCTTAACGGGTGGCCCGGCGTTGATTTTGCGATCGGGGGTGGTAAGTTTGGCAAATCCTCCTAATCTTCCTCCCGATGCTGCGATTGGCGATACAAATTTTACCTCTTTTCCATCTTCATCCAGCTCAATCACAGTAGGGACAATCTCAGCAGATGGACAGGTGATTTTGTCAGCGGGGGGTGATATTGTCACCAGCGATATTAGCGGTGGGGAAGTGGCGATCGCAACGGGTGGCTCGATTACAACTGCGGGTCTGCTACAGTCGAATGGTGCGATCGCTCTGGAAGCAGCAGGGGATATTTTAACTAATGACATTTCCAGTGTTGGTAACGGCGGCGATGTGCGTCTGACAAGTAGCGGCGGAAATATTCAAGCGGGTGGAATCAATGTTAGTGCTGGAAGTGCGATCGCTTTGACTGCTTCTGGAAACTTGGCCGTAGACTCGTTACGAGGTAATGCAGTTGATGTCACCACTAATACGGGTACTGTTAGTATTGGCAGGATAGATGTGAATGGCAATGTGAGCATTTCGGCCGGGGAAAAGCTCTCACTTGGTAGCATAAATGCTACGGGCGGTGGCAACAATGTGAGCTTAAGTGCTGAGAATGATATCAGCCTTGAATTTATTAATGCACCTGGAGGTAGCATTGATATCAGAACTCCGGGTTTTTTCCGAGCTTTTGGTACTTTTACAGACGAAAATGTTACAGAGGCAAGTATTTCAACTGTTGGCGGAGATGGCGGTGGCTCAATAGTAATTAGGCATGGTGGAGGAGATACTGACTCAGTAACGCCTTTTGTGGTGGGAGATGCGACGGTAAATGGTACTGCGGGTGCGATCGCTAGCAGTCGTGATAATATCATTCGACCCCGCCAATCTTTCAGCAACTCTTACAGTCAGGGAAATATTCAAATTATTACTACTGACCAAGTAATTCCTACTCCCACTCCAACGCCAATTCCCACACCAATTCCCACACCAATTCCCACACCAATTCCCACACCAATTCCCACACCAATTCCCACACCAATTCCCACACCAATTCCCACACCAATTCCCACACCAATTCCCATACCAATTCCCACACCAATTCCCATACCAATTCCCATACCAATTCCCATACCAATTCCCACACCTACACCAATTTTTACTCCCACTCCGATACCAATTTTTACTCCCACTCCAATACCGCTAACTCCAATATCACCAACTCCGAGCCGACCAAATCCTCCCTCAATACCGATTGCGAACCCATCGGCTATACTGCAACAAAGTCAAAACCCACTCAACATCTCCATCAACCTACAAAGACCCTCAATTGCTTTACAACCCAATTTAATTGAGTTAGGAAATAACCTCCGCAACCTGACAAGCGAAAACGCCAGAGAACCTGTCTTTAACTCAACTTTCCGTGCCAATATCGACCGAAGTTTCAATTCAGGTGATATCGTTCAGGCATTAGGACAGATCGAAAAATCCTTCACTCAAGAATTTGGCGAATACCTCGGACTTAACTTAACTGTGGGGTTCTCTTCTCTCAGCGATATCCAGAAAAGTTTGAAAATAATTGAACAGCGAACTGGTACAAAACCGAGCTTAATTTATGTTTTCTCCCGAACAGAACAACTAGAATTAGTGCTAGTAACATCATCGGGGTCTATAGTTCACCAGAGTGTCCCAGAAGCTAAACGGGAAGAGTTAGTAAAAGTGCTTACAGAGTTCAGGAATGATATTACTAATCCCCGTTTCCGCAATACCACAATTTACCGAGCCTCTGCACAGCTACTTTACAAATGGATAGTTGCACCTTTAGAGCCAACTCTGCAAGAGCGCGGCATTGATACGATCGCATTTACTATGGACAGGGGCCTGCGAGGTATCCCCATTGCTGCTTTGCACGATGGGCAAAAGTTTTTGATGGAAAAGTACAATCTCAGTCTGATTCCCAGTATTAATTTGACAGATACTCGCTATGTGAATGTTAAAAATTCCCCTGTTTTGGCAATGGGAGCTTCACAATTTACTGATTTAAACCCTTTACCAGCAGTTCCAATTGAGATAGCCACGATTATCTCAGAATGGCCGGGAGTGGGTTTTCTCAATGAGGGTTTTACTCTGGAGAATTTGAAACGACAACGGGAAACTCAGCCTTTTGGGATTATTCACCTGGCCACTCATGGGGAATTTCAACCAGGAATACCCAGCAATTCTTTCATTCAACTGTGGGATAGTAAGCTACAGCTCGATCAACTACAGCAGCTAAGGTTGAATAACCCGGCTGTGGAATTATTGGTGTTGAGTGCTTGCAAGACTGCGGTGGGGGATGGGGATGCTGAGTTGGGTTTTGGGGGTTTGGCAGTACAGGCGGGGGTGAAGACGGCGTTGGCTAGTCTCTGGTATGTCAGCGATGAGGGTACTTTGGGGCTAATGACTGAGTTTTATGGCCAGTTGAGGGGCGCACCGATTAAGGCAGCGGCTTTGCGTCAGGCCCAAATTGCGATGATGCGGGGGGATGTGCGTTTGGAGGGAGGTAAGTTGCGGGGTTCTAATGGTACGAGTATTGATTTGCCGGAGTCGTTGCGAAAACTTGGAGATCGGAGTTTATCGCATCCTTTTTATTGGTCGGCATTTGTGATGATTGGCAGTCCTTGGTAAATATAACAACTGCTTTCGCCAATTAAGGCATATATAGAAACCGTCAAGACAGTTAGGAAACTTGCTTATGGCTGAAACCATTAATTCTATCCCCTAGCCCCTAGCCCCTCTTCCCAGCTATATAGCAAATTCCATGTATCTGTGGTACACTATGTTCAGTAGCGATCGCAGAAAAAATGAAACCTTATTTGATCGAGTTTCGCCAAAAAATAGTTAAAGCCTATGAACAAGGAGACACATCAATTCG
>NZ_JARFTR010000242.1 GCF_029167235.1 Kamptonema sp. UHCC 0994
TTGCGAAATCTCCTGAATACAAGCTGATAGGCGCAATTGTTCTTCGGGAGTTATGCTCATTTTTTTACCTTCGGTAGTCTCTTTATTGTATCTGCTGCCAGTCTTTTTGCAAAATCGGGATGCTCCCTGAAACCTGCACTTGGTACAAAACTGGGGAGGTAGCCGGGGAGGTGAGCGCACCCGCGAGAAACCAGCAAGGCTCCAAGTTGCGAACCGTCGAGTTCGAGGCGAGCGCGAATGTAATCAACTTGATTGAGCAAAGAATTGATGCAATCCCAGCCTAGTATCCGCACTTCTTGTTCTGAAGCCGCACCTTGCGCCTGATACGCCAAAGCTTTCCAAAATGCCTCAAATGCCTCAAATGCTACTCGCTTTGAGTCGTACACGGGATGGTGTAATAGATAGTTCACTAAAATGCCCTCGGGAGAGTCAATGTAGGGCTGACACCGCAGGTAATAGGTTACTCGCTCTTTAGCCATGTCTCTCCTCCTCTACTGATGTGCTAGACTGTCCCACGATAGGCGATCGCACTGATTTTACTTCTCCCCAATTACGCTCCTTGAACTTTGGCGATCGATAGGGGCCTGCTACTGCCGAAACTTCGCCTTCTCTTACGCTGTGAACACTTAAAAGCGGTAGGCTAGAGTGCTCATTTTCTGTTACAGGAGTAGGTAAGGTTTGTCCGAATGCGCGATCGCTAGAACAGTCGGTATCAGCAACCTCTAAGTAGTCATTGTCTTGCTTGTTTTCCGATTGAACGCTGTTAGTGGCATCCAATGCTAAATCCACTTTCTGGTTCCCAGAGTCCGAAGTTGCAGCGAATTGAGAACTGAAATAGCTCCATAGCCCCCATAAGTCTGCTAACCGATATCCCAAGCCTTGCGGGTCTAGATTAGGTGGTACTGTAATCCCAGCGTGCCAAGAGTAGGCAACGCGGGCATATGCTCTCAATTCCGGCTCCAGATAACCGCAAGTACCGCCACAGAACACTATTTCATCTAGATCGGGTGGTAGCACTTCATCTAGCCAACTGGTGAGGATTCGAGCGTAGTCTCTCCTTGCTAGCTTTACTGCTTCAACCAAACGGTCAACTTCAGTGTCCCGCGCTCCTGCGTCATGATTGCGAGCAATGCGGTAGAAGGGAGGGCGGTTAAAGCGATCGCCTGATGTAGCTATCGCTGTTGCCAAACGAGATAAATCGTAGCCAGAGGTACGCTCTTGCACTAACTCGCAGCACCTCACCATGCCTAAATCGGAGGTTTTACCTTTGCCTACTGCTCCCCGTGCTGAAACAATGACGGAGGCATTGCGGAAACCTACCATGACGAAAGCTGTTACTTGGTGCTTGAAAGCTGCTCCCAGTTTGCTGTTGTAAGCAATACAAATACCGCCCCCTTCTTGAAGCGCCTGGGTTTTGTCTAGCGTTACCTGCATCGTACCGGAAGGCGTTTCAAAGGCGTTAGCTGCTTGCCTGAGCAGTGTAAAAAACTGCTGGGAGTCGTTGAACTCGCCTGGAGGTAAGAAGACGGAGAGCGCAGCGCTGAATTGATTGCCCAAATCTAGTTTGCAAGAGGCTACCCACAAAGCTGCTAGTGCTTTGTACAAGGCTGTACTGTATTTGAGTCCGGCTAAGCCGATGTGAGCGTTGAACTGGGAAGCCGCTAGGTAGCCTACAGCGCGGCATTCATCACCGATGGCAACCCAGGCAATATTTTCGGGGGCTGCCGATGTTAAATTAGGTTTCGTGAAGGCATTGGCTGTGTCTTGGCTCACCGTGCCGACTTGGGATTCCATTACTAATGAATGAGCCAGCATCTCGGAACCCTTACGGTAAAAGGCGCGAGTTGATAAACCGCCAAAATCTATGCTCAGGATGACATTCGGATTTGATATTTTCTTGACTCTTGGCATTATATTCTGTGCTCCGAAGTGTGCTTTACACGCCATCTTAGGGACTCTCCTTTTTATTTGACATCACCACAATCAGTGGTTTTTATTACCCGTTTGGAGCGATCCTTTGGGAGGGTTGGCTAATTTTTGATGGGATGAAAATATTTATTTCGTTCAAATACCCCTCTTCTGTCACTATTCATAGCTTACAAAGCTAGTCCGAGGCTCTGTTTGGGCTTGAAATTTGTTTAAGTCCCGCTAGTAAAAATTGTTCGGAATTAAAGGAACTGCGATCGCAGCAAAAAAAGGTGTGATATTCCAATCAATTATCACCTGTGTTAGAATAGATGTGAGCATCCAAGAGCATCCCCAAACGCTCAAACCCTTCAGAAGCTTCTGCGGCCCACTTCTGAAATTGAGTAAAATTTCCCTTTAACCTTTCTAGTCTAGCAAAAGACCGCTGATGCAAAGCAATAGAACGCCGATCGTTTTTCCTTTCAGCAATAGGCAAGCTAATCTTTAATAACCGCTCCGCTTCATCAGGATCATTTTGCGCGATCGCAACTTCTGCTAACCAATTCAAAATATAAACTTCCATCTGTTGCCATTGAATAAAACTAGCCTGTTTCAATGCTTCCTGATAAACCAATTTAGCCTCTGAAAAATTACCAGTCTTCAATAGCACCTGAGCTTCATAATATAAAATTCTTACCAACTGGCAACAATACTTTCCCTCTTCAATCTGCCCTTGTTTTAACAAATTTTTCTCTATATTTAGCCAATAACGCGCTCTTTCAAATTGTTGCTGATGGATGGAAAGCACCGCTCTATTAATAGCTAATTCCAATTGAAAAATTAGATTATTTTCATCTTTTAATTGCCAAGATTTCTCCAACAAAACCTCAGCATCTACTAAATGTTCTGGTTGTTCCATTAATGTTAGCGTCCAACCTTGATCGCACAAAGCTTCTGCTTGTATAGGCAAATCATTTTGCTCTGTTGCTGCTATTAATAACCAATCACTCCAAATTAAACGCTCGTGCCAATATCCGCAAACATAAGTGTAACCCTTTACTCGCTGCCAAAATTTCTTAAAAGGTTCATATAAGTGGTTAGCCATACAATATTCGATAACAGTTATTAAGTTATCCCACTCTTGCTCTAAATTTCCATATTCGTTCCACTGTTTCCAATCTAATTGAGCATCAACTTCAGTAAATTTTAGATACCAATTTACCCAACGCTTTCGCGCCTTTTGCTCAAATTCTGGTACTGCTTTCAGTTCATTTACTACATATTCACGAGTTAAAGGTAGCATATTATAACGTCCCTCTCGCTGCGTTACTAAACACAATTTATAGAGTTCTTCTAAGCCATTATTCGGGTTTGTTTTTATTTCCGAAAAAGCTACAGCGTATATTGCCTCTGGCACGACTGAATGAGAAAATAGAGCTAGTGCCATCAGCAATTGATAAGCTAAAGTTCCGCGTAGTAGCCGCACTGAATCTTCAAAACAATAGCGAGAAAAATTGCCGACTGTATCAGCTAATCGTGCTGAGATAACCTCCGGTAAAAAACCGTAAACGGATATTTGACCAATTGCGTAAACAGCAGCAAGGGGTAGTCCTCCTGTTTTTAAGTAGAGAGTTTGTAACTGTTCTAAGCTCAAATTAACTCCTTTTTCTTCAGCGTGTAATTGAATCAGATTCTTTCCTTCTTCTTCCGGTAAGCAGTCTAAATGAATGGGAACTCCAACCCCAATGCGGACGCGACTTGTGAGTACCACTTTTATTGACGGTGGGAGTTCTCCGATAAAAGAAAGAACATCCTCGTAATCTTCAATTGTTTCTAAATTGTCGATAATTAATAAAGTTTGCTGCTGGTTTAAACAGTTTCTAATCCACTCTAACTGCGCCTCAAAATCTGGGGGAATACTGTCAAGGCAATCTAAAGCACGAAAAATTGTTTTGAAGATATCGCGCAAAGTTCGCTCTCTTTGAAGTCGCCGTGAGATGTTGATACCGATAAAATGTTGAGTTTTGGCACAGGTAAAAATTATGGCATTAAAAGCGGGTGAAGCCGTTGTAGTTATAGAAATTTGACTGGAATTTAAACAATAGTAAGCTGCTTCTAAAACTAAAGCTGTTTTGCCAACACCGCCTACGCCTTCAATGCTAATAATAGGGGTCGGATGTTTAAAGGAAAGTAATTGTAATAGTCGCGATAGATATTGTTGTTGACCGAAAAAAGTGGTGTGATAACGAGATGGTAGGTTGTGGTAAAGATGATTTTTTGCTACAGCTTTGTCTAATGGTGTTGTTAGTTGAGAAGTAGAGGCGATTGTCATCTGTGCGAACTCTGCATTGATAGTATTGGCGACGCGATCGCCTACTAATTCCGGTTTATATTCAGCGATCAGGTGAATTAATTTCTCTCGCTGCGAGAAACGTTCCCCCTGTAAGTTTTTCAAGCCAAAGGCGCTGCATATTTCCTCAATGTGCTTCCGTACTGTTGAGGGGGTGATGCAGAGTTCGGAGGCGATCGCGGCATCTGTCTTGCCAGCTAACAGGTGTGCGAGTACCTCTCTCCTGCGAACAGTCAAGCCGTAAAATGTTGCCTGAAATTTTTCTAAATTCATGCCTTTGTCGCTGCTGGTAGTCATAATTGTGTACTCTGCGTACACAAATTATAAACCTGCGAGTCTTTCTCTCACACCTTCACTGTTCCCCAAAAGTTTGTGATTTATTGAAATTATGGAAGTTTCAGGGAAAACACCCATGAACAACTTATTTAATGCTGACAAACTAGAGATATTTTCAGAACCTCTGATTGGTGTTGTAGAAGAAGCGATCGCCCCCCAACAGCCAGGACGCATTAGTTTTCAGGGTAGTTATTGGCCAGCCAAGTTATACCAATCCAATTCCCCTATTATCCTATCACCTGAAAAAGCAGTAAAAGTGGTGGGAATCCAAGGGATTACGCTGCTAGTTCAACCCTTTTGACTTCAATTAACATCTAATCTGAGTTTACCATGAATCCAGTTTTATTTCACATCGCTTTTCCTGTCGCCAACATTCACGAAACTAAAACTTTCTATGTTGATGGTTTAGGTTGCCAAGAGGGTCGAGAAACGGCTAAGGCTCTCGTATTAAATCTATACGAACATCAGATTATTGCTCATGTAGTTTCTGAACCAATCGAATGCCAAAAAGGTATTTATCCTAGACATTTTGGTTTAGTATTTACTGCGGAATTTGACTGGAAGTGCTTGTTAAATAGGGTGCGATCGCGACAGTTAAAGTTTTATCAAGAACCACGTTGTAGATTTTCCGATTCTTTGATTGAACATCGCACTTTTTTCCTAGAAGATCCTTTTAAAAATTTGCTGGAGTTTAAATATTATTGTCACTCTGAAGCAATTTTTGAGACTCGCGAATTGAGTCTGATAGGTGATGTCTAAGCTAAATATTCCTCATTTTTTATCGGATTTGGAGATTTATTATGTGTCCTTATCAAGACAATCCCAACCTCAAAAAATTGCCCTGTAGTTGGAATCCGCACCCTCAAAATCCTAATATTCGTATTTGTGATGTGTGCCAGAGATATTATCAGGTTGATGAACTGATTAATCCTTTTCAAGGAGTGCTTTCATGGATTTTTTTGGCGATTATTCTCTTGCTATTTGTGAATATTATTTCCTCTCAACCGCCTAGAAAAAATGTGCCCGAAGATTCTAGTTTGGATTCAACTTATTTGGAACCAGGAAAATGAAGCTATTTTTTGGAGAAATCGGCGGTTGAAACCGCATCTACACAAACAAAGTCCGCCTACGCGGACTAAATACACTAGAAAAACCGGGTATTTATGATTTACCCGGTTTGTTATTTAGAGCATCTTAGATGACATAATCTTCTGTGAAACTGTCATCTCCTAGAACTGTTTTAACAGTAAAAGTCTCTCCGGCTTCCCCCCGGAATTCTAGTTGAATCCAATTATCAGCAGTTCTCGATTTAGCTTCGAGAAAAATCTCTCCTGAGTCATCTAGTACAATCAGTTGTAAATCTGGCGGGAGGTAAGTTGATTCACCAGTGGGATAAATCTGTAAAAGAATATCGCGCTTTTCATCTGCTTCTAATTCAACATCGTTAATTAAAGCCAGTGGTGATTCTTGATTGCCGAAATCAACGAGTTTTACTACTCTAATTTTGGCTTTTGGGCTTTCAGCATCAGCGCTACGACTGCGGGTTGTTGATGCAAATCTGTGCCTTAAATTAGGGCTGAAAGCTTGAGCATATTGGGGCGGATTTAAGGTTGATTCAATTTCTTGTAAGAAGGATTCAACGGTTTGCCGACCCGCATCTAAGGTCTTTTTTCCTAATTCTAGAACATCCTGAAATAATTTGCCGATATTGACAAATTGCTGAACATGATTTGCAATCTGAGGGGTGAGGATAACTTTGTTACCCAGGTTTCGGAGTGGGGAGTTTCGCAGGGACTCGGTATCGTAAACATCGAGGGCTGCGCCTGCAATTTCACCTGTTTCTAAGGCTGCAATTAACGCCGCTTCATCCACCAGTTTTTTGTCGGTACAATTGATTAAGCGAGCGGTGTTTTTCATCTTGGCAAATGCTTCTGCATTGATGAAATTTACTCGCTCTGGGGTGAGGGGTAAGTGCAGGGTGATATAGTCGGATTGGGTGAGGAGGGAGTCTAAATTAACGGCGCGATCGCCTAGTATTTTTGCTTCTTCATCGGATAATGAGGGAGAGTAAACTAGCACTTTCATGCCAAAGGCTTGTGCCACATTTGCCACCTGGGAACCTACTTCGCCAAAACCGATAATACCAAGGGTTTGACCGGAAATTGTCCCGCCGGTGAATGTCTCTGGCTGCCATTGGCCGTTTAATATCGATTGGTGGGCTTCTGGGAGTTGGTAGGATAGGGACAATAACAGACCGATGACGTATTCGGCTGTTGGGGTGGTTGAGGGGTTGGCTTTTGTCGGTGTGGTTGGGGGGTTGGGTTTTTGCAGGATGGGCTTTAGCATAGTTACAGAAGTGGTAGTTTTAATCAAACCCGTAGGCATTTGGGCGCACGCTTAAGGGGTGCGGATTTGCAGGTCTGTCAACGAATTTGTAGCTTTTCTAGCTGCTCTTAAAGTTTAGCACAAGATACTTGATTTTTGACAAAAGATAGATAATAATAGTGTTTAGTGTTTTTACCTGTTCTCAGAATTTTTAATCAGGTTATGCAGAATCAGATTATGCCGAGAAAAGTTTTGGTCATTAGCGAAATCCACCCAGCGGGGATTGCCGAGTTAAAAAAGTGTGCTGTAGTAGATAAAAGGATTGGTTTGTCCTCTGAAGAACTTTTAGAACTGATTCCTCAATATGATGGTGTGGTTTTGCGATCGGGAATAGATCATTTGAAGAAGGATGCAAGAATATTGGAGGCGGGAAGGAGGGGACAATTGCGAGTTGTGGGATTGGCGCAGACGGGGACAGATAATGTTAACATTGAAACTGCCGAACAGTTAGGGATTGAGGTGTTTAATTCTAATACTAATGATGTTTCTACGGCTGAATTTGTTTTCGGTGTGATGTTCGGTTTAGCTAGAAATATTATCGCGGCACAACAAGCATTATTAAATGGACACTGGGAGAAGCGTCATGGCCCTTTATTGGGAATAGAACTTAAGGGAAAAACTCTAGGAATTATTGGGTTAGGCAATATCGGTCAAAAGGTGGCAGAAAGAGCCCAAGTTTTTGGAATGGAGATTATCGCTTACAATCGTAATCGTGAAAGGGTGGAAGCATTAGCTAGAGAAAGGGGTTATACTTTATTGAGTTTAGAGGAACTGCTGGAAAAATCTGATATTATTACTTTACACATTTCTTTGGAAGAGGAAACGAATAATTTAATTAATGCAGCAGCTATAGATAGGATGAAAGAAACTGCTTTTATTATCAATTGTGCTCGCGGTGGAATTGTGAATGAGGCGGATTTGTTGAAGGCGTTGGAGTCTGATCAAATTGCGGGTGCTGCTTTGGATGTTTTTGTTAATGAACCTTTACCAGAGGATTCACCTTTGAGAGAGTTTGCTGGGAGGAGTAATAAGTTGTGTTTGAGTCCTCATTTGGGTTCGGGTACGCATGAGGCACAGCGGAAGGTTGCGATAGATGTGGCGGGGAAGATTTGCGAATATTTGTGTTCTCTTTAACTTTTGTCAATTCTCCTTTTGACATGATATAATATTAGCCATTCAATTTCCACCCACTTGAAAATTAGGAGTATTCACCGATGCAACTGGAAGACTATTTTGATTTTCAGCGACCCGATGATATTCGGGTCAAAGGAACGCGAATCGGCATTGAAACTATCCTATATGATTTCATTCATCGCGCTCGCACTCCCGAACAAATTGCTCAAACTTATCCATCTCTTAACTTGGAACAAGTTTATGCTACTATCCTTTATTATCTGCACAATAAAGAGGCTGTTAGTAACTATATTGCTGATTGGTTGGAGTGGAGTCATCAGCAACTTAAAGCACAAGAACTTAACCCGTCTCCCTCTGCTATCCGCCTGAGAAAACTGAGAGCGGAAAGAGAGCTTGTTGAGAAAGTATAATGCCTTTAAAATATTTGCTGGATGAAAATGTAGATCCGATCTACAAAGTGGGATTAAGTAAAAATGAGTCTGATTTAATCGTTTGGGCTGTGGGTGAACCTCACTGTCCCCGCAGAGGTACTTTAGATCCAGAAATTTTACTTTGGTGCGAGGAGTATAATTTTATATTGGTGACGAATAACCGTAAATCTATGCCTGCCCACTTGGTGGAACACATCAACGAAAGTCGTCATATACCAGGAATTTTTCTTCTCAATGTTAAGTTAACTATAGGGCAGAATGTTGATGAGTTGATTTTTTTAGCACAGGTATCTTTTGAAGGTGAATATCAAGACCAAATTATTCATTTGCCTCATAGTTATGTTTTAGGAGTGCAATAGTATTTCCCTAAAGCATAATACTTGAGAAACCGGGTTTCTTGAGATATCTTGTTTTCACCGAGGAGGGTCGCTGAAAAAAAACCTGGTTTCTCCCCTAATGGCTTGCCAACCATCAGGAATAGCACCCTGAGATAACTGGTTCAAATTCACTGCTTTATTATTATCTACTCCTTGATTAAGAAACCCTTGCCAAGTCGGAGGTTCTTCGGCTGGGTTCTGAAAAATCACTGGCAACCAACTCGCACAAGGATATCTATCTTCTAACCCTTGCAATCTTTCTCGCACTTCTCGTACTGAAGCGTATAAAGACTGACCACTTGAAAATGCACTCAGAAAATGCTTCAAGAACTCTTCTGCAACTTTATTGGTTAATTGATCGCGCATAACAATGATTGTGAGATTTCCCAAATCAGCTAATTTATTGGCTATTCCTAACCCATCACAAGAGTTGAAAATAGCTAATTTTAAACCTCGTTCAACTGCTCTTTTTAGTGAAAATTTTAATTCCTCTGCCGTTAAAACATCTGTTGAATTCAATCTAATTTCACCATTGTTATCATCACTATCGCTAGAACTCAAACCCCCAAAATAGAAAATATCCCAACCTTGTTCATCCCAAAGTTGATCGTTAAGTCGCTCACGACTTGACTCTACTAAAAATACTGACTCTGTATTAGGTAATTGATCGATTAAACTTATATCTAAATCCACATTTATTCCTGTACCGAGAAGAGCGAAGATTCTGACTTTATTTCTTGAATGCGTTGATTGTTTAATTTTTGTAGATAGAAAGCCAAAAGCCAAATCAGCCTTGGGATAATATTCAAAAAATTCCCAAAGATCCCAAGGTAATCGCTGCAACAAGGGGTTTTTAGTTACAATTAATACTTGTATTTTATCGGTTGATGATAATTGGCGGTACAGCAAATCAACCAAAGGGCGAAATGATTCAGAGTTGAGCCAATTGTTAATACTATTTTGCAAGGCTTGCGCCAGTTGACGCAATTCAGTAAAAGACATATTGCTGTATCCTTCTACCCTTACTAACCCTCTATGAGAGAATTCGTTGCAAACTTGGTAATATGACTGCCAATTGCAGTAGGATGAATAAACATCAGTAGGAGGTAAAGTTACCTGTAATTGAGTAGGGAAGCGCTCATTACCTAGCCAAATCTGGGCTATAACTGGAAAACCTCTTTCAAAGTCTCCATCTCCTATTGTCAGGATAACAGTTTGTATTCTTACGAAATTGTTTTCTCTAGGCTCCTTGTTAGAAGGTGGGTTGATTCCATCTAATACTTCTTTAGAAAAATCGTCTGTCTTTACTTGGCTACTCTGTCCTAATTCCTGGCTAACTCCAGTAGCAGCAATCGCTGAGTCACTCCGTTTAAACTTCCCTATCTCACGCGCATAAACCAATAGCGGCTCAAATTCAGCCAGAGGTTCTGCAAAAGTTTCTACCAATGACACTAACCGCAGTTGTTCTGACTTATCTTGCTGATAGGTTTGTTCGAGCGCCGATCTTAACTCCTGTGCAGCCTCATTCGGCCTTAGATAGGCCAAAGCAGTCCACCGCTGCGCCTGAGCAAAATCTCGCACTTCCTGGTCATTACTCTGAAGTTGCTGCCGCACATAAAATAACAAAAAATCAGACAATTCATTAATCCGAAGCTGCCCAAAATTCTCATTCTCTTTCAACCGATTCAATAGCGAATTTCGCACCGCCGTATCCATCTCATAAAGTTCTCGTCCCACCTCATCGCACAAACTTGAAAGCAGCAAATCTGCCACAGCAACCCAAGGAATTCCCAATACCTTCCCGTGAATATCCCGCTGGAAATTCGCCCACAATTTGTATAACAAATCCGGCGTTAACGCCAAAGGAAACGCACCGTGACACGCAAAAATTAAGTGCGTTATTCCAAAACGCCTTTCAAAAGCTTCAATCCGTCTGCGGGCCACTTCAGGTTTCATCTCATCCCCCTCAACTCAGTCCCAACAACAACCGAATTCTGACTCTTCCCCCGCAGCAGCGCGATCGCATCCTGCAACCCCCGCCGCGCCATCTCAAACATCGGTACTAAACGCGCCACCTCACCCGCCGTCCCCTCCCAGCGCGACTCTGGCATCGGATTTAGCCAAGCTACATACCGCACCTTCGCCTTAATCTGCTGGAGAAACGCCGCTGTCAACTCCACCCTTTCCTTACTGTAACCCCCGCGAGCCGCCCCAGCATCGCTAAAAATTAGCATAACAGACCTCTGAGGCCGCAATTTAGCCAGTAAGTCCTCAATTTTCTCCGCTTTCAAATGATAGGGGTCATGGTATAAATAATCCACCGGACAATTGTGAAAATAATAAATGCCAGCATTGCCCAAACGCCCACCTCGCACCGCCGTTTCTGCTAACCGCTGCGATAAATCGTGAAACGGAACCATCGAACCATCGCGATCGATTAATAATAGCAACTCTGACCGATTCACCCGGCGCGGCATCAACACCGGACTTAATAAAATCCCCTGTTGCCCAATCTGATTAACTGTCGCTTCTACATCCAATTCTATAGGCGGCCCTTCCCGCACAAAACGGCGTAAATAACGCCAACTTTGCTTCATCTGTCGCTGCGTCACCGGAAAATATTCGGATGTCAAGATGAAATTACGCTCGGAAATTTCCTCATGTTTACTGGTAGCTTGCATCACTGCTTTTGCAGCTTGCACTTCATCTGTTATTATCTCTGTTAATTCAGGAGACGGAGCAGATACAATAGTTTCTCTTATTGGCTCAATTACTTCTGGTTCTGTTTCAATTATACCAGGATTTTCTGTTTCCGGCTCAGAAATCTCTGGTTGTTCTGGGGTTGCTGGTACTTCCTCCTGACTTTCTTTAACCACAAGATTGAAGTGATAGTCTAATAGGCGTTTATCCTCAGTAGATTTTACCCATAAAGTTTTGCACAAGCGGTATAAGGAATCGCGATCGCTTGCCCCAAATCCCTTTTGCAAAGCTTCTATTAAAAGCTTATATTCACCAATCCCAAGCGGAAACCCTGCCTCTCGCAATTGACTAAAAAGCTCAACTAGGGGCAGTTCATCACCTATCACAATTCACCCCCAGAGCGCTTTGGTTTACCATAGCGATTATAATCATCCCAACTTTTCAGCAACACGCCGGGATACAAAAGTTTTTTACCTAAATCATTGAGAACCCGATCTTCAGGATAGTGGAGAAGTACCCGCAACCAATCCCTTAATTCACTGGTACTAACTTTTTTACCTGATTCTCCCTTATCTTTACGCATCTCTTCCCGTAACTCTAAAAACCTATCAATGATTGCCGTCACTAATGTTTCTGGTGAATCGGGAAAGTGAGCTTTGACAATTTCAATTAATTTCAAGCGTTGGGGAAACTCAACATAGTGAAATAAGCACCGCCGCAAGAAAGCATCGGGTAAATCTTTCTCATCATTGCTAGTAATAAAAACAATCGGTGCTGCCTTAGCTTGAATTTTATCTCCCGTTTCCTCGATCGTAAATCGCTGTTCGTCAAGTTCCAAGAGCAAATCATTAGGGAAATCAATATCAGCCTTATCAATTTCATCAATTAGCAGCACTGTCGTTTGTTCGTTCAGAAAAGCCTGACCCAAAGGCCCCCATTTAATATAAGTTTCATCTTTGTCAATTTTCTGAGTTTTCTCCTCACTGAGACGACCCGCAGCCGCTAATTGAGCATCCCGCAAACGTCCGACAACATCATAAGTGTAGAGTCCATCTTTCGCCCTGGTTGTAGACTTAATATTCCAAGTTTCATAAGGCAGTCCCAATTCATAAGCAACAGCACGGGCTAACTTAGTTTTGCCACACCCTGGTTCTCCTTTAATCAGCAGGGGACGTTCTAATTGGATTGCTAAGTTAACAGCTTCAATTAAATCGTCTTCAGGGAGATAAGGATAAAGCAGTTGACCGTTTTCTTCATCCTTTTCTCCTGCTTGGGGTTGTACCTTACCCGTGTATTTCAATTCTTTTCTGTTTAGTAGTAGTTCAGCCATGTTTTCTCCCAATGATACCAATTACAATCACATTCGTCGCAAATCTTGATAATTGCTGTTTCTGGTAAAAGTGTTTCACCGTTTGTAAAAAATTTTTGAACTATTTCCTCCATCTGATTAGTAAACTTAAATGGTAAGTCATCAACAGCATTTCTAACCCAAGAGACTAAATCACTTTGTTCTATAGGATTAATTTTGGGAAGCTTAATGGGTATGTGTGGTTCCCAAGTAGAGTCAAGTTCCTCAGCAAAAACTGTATTCCACTGTTCAACACAACCGCTGTTGTCAACTAGAAACATCAGCAAGCGAGATTTGGACTGAGTTAGGTCGGGCAGGCCTTCCACCAACGGCAACCAAAATTGTCCAATAAATTGACTCATACATTCCTCTGGCATTGCATTGAGTTCGTCAAAGATTAAAACGACTATTTGATTTTTGCACAATTCAGAAACGTTCTTGATAATTTGTGTCTGTGAAGGTTGATTCATTAAGCCGACGTGACCACCTAGTTGTCGCCATAAAGCTTCTGTATAAGTACCGCAAGATTTTCGACTGAGTTTAACTGGAATGACTTTAGCAGTTCTCGAATCAGAAATGAATTTTCTCATCAGCCGATGCAGAAGCCATTTTTGACCGCTTTCCTCTTCGCCATGAATCAAATAAGCACCGATGGGGTGATGTTCAAAAAATGCTCGGAACAATCTGATTTGATGAGTATAATTTAATCGTAGTAAAGCGTCGTAAAAATTCTCATATTGTTGAGGTGTAGGTGAAGGTGAGTCAGTGGTGGTTAGCATTTTCTGTTCTGGTGGAATGCTGCGTAACTCTTCCCAAGTAGGGGGTATAATAGCAGGATTTTGGTAGATAACAGGCAACCAGTTGGCACAAGGAAACTGTTTACCTAGTTCTTCTCGCAGTCTGTTTTTAGCCTCCTTGACTGCTAAATATAAAGTTTGACCGTTATGGGAAAAAGCTGTTAAAAAATGTTTCAAAAACTCTTGAGCTAATTTATCTGCGATAGGTTGACGCATTACGATCGCTTGTGGAAGATTTAAAGCTGCTAAACTCCTACCTAATCCTAAGCCATCACAAGAATTGAAAATTGCTAACTTCAGCCCTCGCTCAATAGCATTTCTAAGTCCTTCCTGTAACTCTTCCAGGCTTAAAAATTCATTATCGTTTATGTAAATACGTCCGCTTCCTTGATCAGTTTTACTATGTCCCGCAAAAAAAAGAATATCCCAATTTTGCTGCCAAATCTGAACACTAATTTCTGAACGAGGGCGTTGACATAAAATTTTGGGTTCTTCTACATTAGGGAGTTGCTTAATTAATGCTATGTCTGGTTCAAGATTAATCCCTGTACTATCGCCGATAATGGCTAAAATCCTAATTTTGTCATTCAGAACACTTTTGATTGATTCATATTCTGGTAAGCTTAAAGCCATTTCTGTTTTTGGGTAAATTTGAAAAAAATCCCAAAACTGCCAAGGTATCCGTTGCAGATCCCACAATTCAGTCTGAAAAATTACGCGAATTTTATCTTGGTGAGTACAGTAGGATAACAGTCTGTTCCAGTCTGAATGAAAGGGTTCTGATTTCAACCAATCATTAAGAGTGGCCTCGAAAGCTTCAGAGACTTTATGCCAAGACATTAAGGGGACTGGAAAGCATTTATCCAGCCATTTGCTATAATCGCGAAAAATCTCTGGTTTTTGTGGCAGCTTGGTAGGCAGTTCCTTTTTATAACACTTATTATCATCTTCTATCCGCAATGTTATGCTGTCAAAACCTATATTGAGGTTTCCCGATCCAAAATTGATAACTATTAACTTTCCTATGCCCATATTTTATTAAAGACGGTTCTGTTTAAGGGCGATCGCCCTTTTTACCCCATATTCCGAGATTTTCCTTCCCACCTCTACCATACCATATAATTACAGCAGAAAGCCCCAGAGGAAAAAAGGCTTTCCCCTGGGCGCGATCGCATTCTGGTTCCATTTTTTTATCTCCTATATTCTTTACTTTCATTTTCGAGAGCATTAATTCTATGGATAACATAATTTATACACAAAATACTCCGACATACGATTAATTCAATTTTATGTTAGCAAAATACTCTTGTAAGAATCTATGAATAAACCGATAACGTCCCCCTACCCTTTGCAACAACATACGCTCGGTAGCATAGTTGAGAAAACGAGCATAATTCCAGGGTATATTGCCACTAAACCAAAGAATCAACCGCATAACAAAATGCTGAATACACGCACGTCCTCCAAATCCTAAACCAATGAATATACCCAGAACTATTCCTAGTGATATACCCCATTTGATACCCAATATCAAGGTACAAATTATGGCTGTAGTTAATCCAGTAAAAAAAGTAATTATTACAGATATAAACAGAGACTGAAAAATTCCTTCATTTGGGGAAGTTACTGTATCTGTATCTGACTTTTGAATAGCCGATAAAAAACCTGCTATAAAAGACCCTGCGGTGGAACCAAAAAGACGGATATTGTGAAAATTATCAATAATCTTAACCATCCATTTTTCAATAAGTTTTAAAATAAAAATTAGGATATAAAAAATGAATGTAAGTATTATTAACCCAGTAATACTTTCAAGAATAACACTTACATTCTGCGTAAATTTATAAATAATAGATAATGCAACGAATGGTATCCATAAAAAAATAAACAAAAAATTGATTACCTTTTTAAAGGTTCTCAATGAACGTAAATTTTCTTTCATTTCGTTTATCTGTTGCTCTTCCCACTTATCCCAAAATAATCCGTGTATTTCTTCTGCATAACTTCTGTGTTTTTGAGCAAAAGCAGATATATCTTCTTTTTTAGGAAATTTTAGGCCTCTAACTAATTTAATTTCTTGGCTACCACCTGAAAATTTGCCACCTGGCATGAATTTGCCACCTGGCAAGTATTCTTTCCTAATCGACCACAAATAAGACAACAAAACTACTAACATCCCAATGCCTTTCGCTACACCCTGAGTGACACCCTGAATGTAATGGTAATCAGAAAAAAACTTATAGAAAACTGGATAACTTATATGTACTATATATACTAAAATTATGATAAATAATATCATTGAAATTATCAATTCGCACCAAGTAAGAATATTTTGATATTTAATAGCTAAAAATAGGCATGGTTGCATATTTTCTATCAAAAACTCTGTTTGATTATTTTTTTCTAATTTTGAGCTTAACCAAGATAACCAATACTTTATATTCTTTTCATTGGGTTGTTTACTTACAGGATACCATAGATTTTTAATCTGACGTTTTAGCATTCTTTCAACATAAACTTTGAACAAGTATTCACGACAAGTTTCCTTTGTTGTATAGCTTCCCCACTCGTCTATTGATAGTGATTCGTATGCTAGAGTCATCATACTTAAAAACAACGGAGTTTTAATTAAATCTAATATGACAGGATAATCCTTAATTTTTTTCCATAATTTAGAGAGTTCCACCCTGGCTAAATATTGCTGGATCTGTGCTTCAGTTAATGGGGATAAACAGATTGCACCATTTAAGTTAAGAGGAGTTTTCCATAACTCATACTCCTCACTACGACAGCACACGACGATGTAAAGAGGACTTTCCTCACTTTCCATAAACTGATTAATCGCTTGTACACATTTTTTCTGGCGGTGTGACGCAAGTTCATCTAAACCGTCTAAAATTGGCAAAATTTCATGGTCTTTTAGCCAATCCTCACCGATTTTTTTGCGAAAACGATATTTATCTTTTAGCTCCTGAATTAACCATTGAGCAATAGTTTGATTATCGTCTTTCCAAGACGATAGATTAAACAATACTGGCATAGGTTCATTGGCATCATTTTCAGCACGCTTAATGAGTTCCTGTGCTAATTCTAACTGAGTTGTAGTTTTTCCAGCCCCAGGAAGACCTAAAATAAGTAGCTTGCCTGCGATGCTTTCTCGATCAAAAATTTTGATAATATTACTATTAACAGATTCTCTACTTTGCGTCTTACCAACTTTGACTTCTACATCCCAAGAACGTTTTACCAAATCTGGCTGATTCTCCTTGTGGAGATTAATGAGTACAGCATGATGAAGTGATTGTTCAAGTAATCCCCAAACCTCGGTTCTAACCTGAGCTAATAATGCTCTGCGATTCTTAAACTCTTGCCGACTTAGCTGATTTTGAACATTTGCTGTTGCTTTTCTTCTACTAGACTCATCTATTCCTATTAACTGATTCCAGGTAATAGGCTCTACAGCCGGATTTTGACAAATCACTGGCAACCAAGATGCACAGGGAAAATAGTTTTCTATTCCATGTAACTTTTCTCGCGCTTCTCTGACAGCCAGAGATAAAGATTTACCACTAGAAAAGGAACTCAAGAAATATTTTAAGAAGTTTTGAGCAACTGCATCGGGTACTGGTTCCCGCATGACAATAATCTGAGGAATCTGTAACTCAGCTAAATCTCTCGCAATTCCTAACCCATCGCAGGAATTAAAAATCGCTAATTGCAATCCTCGTTCAATCGCCTTTTGTAGAGCATATTTTAATTCAGCAATCGTCAAACTTTCTTTGGAATTAATATACATTTCCCCAGTAGTAGCATCCGATTGACTGCTACTATGTCCTGCAAAAAATAAAATATCCCATCCGTTTTCATCCCAAAGTTGCTCGTTGAATTTTTCCCGACTTGGTTCGTCTTCGTCGCCTAAAAACACCGTTTCAGCATCGGGTAAACTCTCCCAAAACTGCTTATCTGCATTGATATTAAGGCGGATTCCAGTTCGAGGATCGGGAGAGGAATCGCCTAAAATAGCCAATATTCTCACCTTTGGTTTAGGTTTCACCGACTTATCAACCCGCTCAACTTCAGACAAGGAAAGGGCTACTTCTGCGAAACGGTAACTGTCAAATAAATCCCATAAATACCAAGGTAGTCGGCGCAACCGGTGATTTTCCGTCTGAATAATCACCCGCACGGTGTCATCTGTCTTTAACTTTTGCTGAAACTTACCTTTAATCGGGCTAAATGTCTTTGAATTGAGCCAGTTATTTAACTCTTGTTTTAAAAGATTACTGCTTTCTATTAAATCACTATTTGAACGATTTGCGACTTGTGCTGGTGGCGCTATCATTCTTCCTGACACCTTTTTGCGATATTCTGACTGCCATTTTTCATACAATAAATCAATCAGAGAGTCCGGTAGTCGACCAGGAAGGGAGGTGTGGAAGCTCGCGCCCTCTTCCCCAATGTCCAATGTCACTGGAAAACCTAGTTCAAAGTTGCCTTCCCCAATTCTGATAACTACTAACTTTCCCATAGCTGGTATTTTGTAATCGCTGATACCTAAAAAAGGGCGATTATATCAAACCCGGTGCCATCAGAATTATAGAGTGGGGCGGGCATCTTGCCTGCTATCCCTACAGAATTGCGGGCAAGATCCCACACCGCAAAATACATAATTCCCATGTACTCGGAAATAACATTATCCCATATTCCGAGGTTTTCTCCTAGACCTCTACCATACCATATAATTGCAGCAGAAAGCCCCAGAGGAAGAAAGGCTTTCCCCTGGGCGCGATCGCATCACCTTTCAAGCTATTCTTAAGAACGAGAACCGTTCAAAGCAGCCCGAATTCCATCAGCTTGCAAACTCCGCAACGCGATCGCTCGCGGGTCAACCCGATGGTGTACGCTACCACAAACAGGACATTCTTCCCGACTCTTTGCTGTCAACCAAACGCTCTGATAAGCATACTGTCCGGGAGTATCTCCAAACACACCTGGATAAAACCAATAATTAGGAACCATCGACAGCGTGAGATAATTTAATCCCCCATCGATCGCCGGATTCAAGAAACCTTTAAGCTTCGCCTCAGCATCCTCTGGTAACAGCAACGACAGCGCCATTTTCACCGCCACACTGGTAACATGATGAATATCCGCTGCGATCGCCACTTCACCCATCACCCGACCATTGTTCCCATAATCCCCATCCGCACTCACTCGTCCCAAATTCGCTTCCGCTTGGTGACGATTAGCCGTCGCACAAAGATAACAAGGAGTGCGATCGCGAATACTCACAATCACCTCACCTCCTTCCGCACCTTTGTATAATCCTACAAACAAAGCAGGTTTGCCGTGAAAATAAGCAAAGCGGTTGAGAATCCGCTGGGCGGCGGGGTCATCGGTAGTCGCAATAATCAAGTCCGCTGCTTGTACCAAAGCATCGAAAGCCGCAACCTCATAGTCAGACAAGCTTTTAGGCTGTACCGTCAATTCCAACAACGGGTTAATATGCAGCAGTCGCCGCGCCAACGCTTCCACCTTCAAACGACCCAAATCCGTAAAATCGTAAGTAGTGCGGCACAGATTCGCCACTTCAACGGTTTCAGGATCGATGAGAGTGAGAGCACCAACACCGCTGCGAACCAATTGTTCCGCAAAGTAGGAACCCACAGAACCCGTCCCCGCAATCAACACCCGCTTGCTGCTGAGATGCTGGCTGAGAATCCCTTGACTGCGGGCAAATAACCCTTGCTGCACCTCAGTTGCAGCAATTTTGGGGTCAAGGCCCGAATAGCAACCTGTCCAACCAGCTAGATGGGCGTGATCGCCGTCGGCTGCGATCGGGGACTTTCCCAAAGGGCCGTACACCTTCTGATAGGGGCCAGAACCAGTAATAATACTCTGAACAGCGGTTAACAAACGCTCTTCTGGTGGCGTTTCCAGCGACCAATCTAACTTGATTTCCTCTGTGTTGCCCCCGAATGGTGTTAGCATCAGCAGAGGCGGCGTGACGGGATAAGACTCGCTGAACAGAAACAGCAATTCCAAACCACCGTTGAGAATAACGCGACCGGCCGGTATCGCCTGTCCTTCAATCTCAGCGACAAAGATTTCTGGCGGTTGAGTGCTGCCAAAAGTCCGGCAAAGTCTTTGTAAGTCAGGTTGTAGCGGTATGCGTTTGGGTGTGGCCGTCGGTAAGAGGGTTTGCAGCATCCGGGGTAAATCGCGATCGCACACTTCCTTAACTGATAGCGTTTCCACTCGCAAATAATTGCGCTCGCGAGAAGCAACATAACAGGAAATTTTACCTTGTGCGATCGGCAATTCGTGCTCGCGCAACTGCCCCCCGTAACGCTGTAAAGTCACAATGGGAGCGACAAAGTAGGGAATGTGAGGATTAAGATTCAACCCTTCTAACATCGCAGTTTCATCGGGGCCAGAAGGACGGTCTAAGCCGCCGGGGTGGGAGTGGATAACGCCTTTAAACTCCACTTTCTCCATGAGTTCTAGCTGTTGCACTCGCTGAGTTAATTGGGGCGATGGGAGGTAGCTGGCCCCACTGGTGCGGGCTTGTTCGTCTAGGAGAAAGTGAGTGATAATTGGCTGACCTACAGGCCCTAGAATCGCCCCGCCGCGTTCGGGAGGATGGTTGGCGATCGCAGTCTCAATCTCATCCAGAACTGACTCGGAAATGTATAACATCATAGTTTTGAATTGAAAGTAGGTAAATTGAGGGGTCAGAAACCGGGTTTTTTACGAAAAGACCTCGTTGTAGCCCGCGATTCGGTAAAAACCCGGTTTCTTTGTCCAAAGTGCAGCGATCGCGTTTTTAGGCGTTGTTAATGGAAAAGGGGAACACCCCTGTACGCAGATAACTGCTGAAACCTGTTGCCCAGAGAACAGATTTGGCATAAGCTTGCTCTAAAGTGGGCAAACCTCCGGCATCGCCGAAACACACCCGACCGTCTTGGAATAGGTGGGAATCGTGTTGGCTAAATTTACCGGCAACTTCTGGGAACAAAACCATCACTTGATATAAGCTACCGTCGCTGTACGCGAACATTGTATATTGATCGCCCAGTTCGCTGATAATGCCGTAAACCCAGCCAGTAACGCCACTGATGAACATTTCCTGAGTGTTATTGGGGAGTTTTTGAGCTACAATCTGGCGATCGGCTGTGAGATTGGCTGCAAAGGTTTTCTGGGGAACGCGGGAGAGTTGGCGTTCTGTACCGGGTTGGGGCCGGAGGATGATGTTACCTTCGGAGTCTACAAACACACTGCGATCAGTTGAGTTGGGGAGATCGGTACCGCTTTGCTGGTTGCTGAGTACGCGGTTTCTGACTTCGTTGAGATCGACTGGCTGAGTCATAAGTACCTCTGGGTGGGTTGCTATTGTTTAGTCGTGCAGGGTTGTGAATTTTATGCAGCGATCGCCTGGAATTTTTGCAGGTGGTTTTGTAGTTATTGGTTGTTTATCCCTGTTGTTGCTTTATCGGTGGGGAATGCGATCGGTTTGAGTCGATATGTATAATGATTTTTTCACCAATCGTTTTATCGGGACTTAGACAAAATAAGGCTGGGAAACAGGGTGAAATCCAGTCACAGTAAGAGTTTAAGGTAAATTTATGCTTTTTCTTGCTGTGACTAGGTTTGAGCCTCCTAAAACCCTATCGAACTAAATCGCTTTGCCAGCGCGGGATAGAGCCTGATTTTAGCTCCAAATTTGTCTAAATCCCGTTATTCAAGAATTAATTGCTGATAAGGAATAGGAATATGTGAGCGCTTTAACAATTTATAGTAAAGATGAATTTTTATTTTACTGTTGGATTAATTCTTTGTATATCCTTAACTTCCGGTATTTTCTTAATCTTTCCAATTAGATATTGACATTGTTTAACATCTTTGACTGGAATCGTTAAGTAAATCAAAGCTAGATTAGAATTCAAGCGCTTATGATTATGATCATAAATATTAATTTTTTCCTCATTAGATATAATTTTGAGTATTTTACTAAGAACTTCTGCTTCATCACTAACTTCAATCTGAATTCTAGCATGATAATTTTGATTTTTAGTGTGATCCCATTGTATAGATATTTTTTGTTCATTAGGAATCTTATTTAGATTTTGGCAATCTGAATGATGAATAGAAATACACTGATTTTTACGACTAATAGTGCCAATAATGTTATCGCCTGGAATTGGATAACAACAACGAGCAGTACGATAAAGTATCCCTTCTAGCCCTAAAATTGCAGATTTATAATCTCCATCTTTAGTATCGGTCTTGGGTGAGATTGATGTCATTGGAAAAGATAACTCTTCTGTTTCAGCCACCACAGGCTGTTGCAGGTTTTCTATTTTTTGAATAGTATTAATAACTCGACTAACTTTGAGATCGCCAACTCCTACAGCAGCAAGTAAATCATCAACATCTTGATAGTTCAATCTTTCAGCCACAGTCTGCATAGATTTTGACTTAATTTTAAACTTAATATGATTTTTATTAATCTCATCTTGAATCAATTCTTGACCACGATTAATGTATTGTTCGCGATGCTTCTGCTTTAGCCAATGACGAATTTTATTTTTGGCTTTAGTTGTCTTGACAAAGCCTTCAATATTTAGCCAGTCTTCTGTTGGGTGGCTATTGTTTTGGGTAATAATTTCTACGATATTTCCATTACTCAGTGGAGTATTCAATGGCACAATATGTCCATCTATTATTGCAGAAGTGCAATGATGTCCGACTGCCTCATGAATCCGATAAGCAAAATCAATAGGAGTGGAGCCTTTCCGCAATTTTTTTACATCTTTCTTGGGAGTGAGAACGTAAATGTCTTTATTTACCTCATCAACTAGCTTTTGAATTAGCAATGCTTTTTCTTCTATAGAAAGCCCAAGACCTTTGATGAGAGATTCACTGCATTTTTTTTCTGCTTTTGCTATACCCTCAATTTTTCTAATTTCTTCTAAAGTTTGTTCGAGAATTTTTTCTAACTCACCCTCTACATAAGATGATAATTTAAGCTTTTTTGAGGCAATTTCAATCTCTAAAATAATCATATTTTGCTCTGGTAAAGCATCGACATTTACCCCTAATAAATCAAATTTATCTTGAATTATTTTATGCAATTTTTCTACACTATTTTTCGTACATTCAATTACCAAATTTAGTCGCTTCCGTCCTACAAGTTCATAATTTTTTCTTGATGAAGGATGAGCATACCGTGAAGGATCTTTGTATCGGCGGTGAGTCGCCTGATCTAATCCAAAAAACCCAATGCCTATTTCTGCGGCTAAGTGCATCTTGTATGTTCTTATTTGAAATTCAACAATTCGCGGATCTGGTTCTCCGTACAAAATATTGATATGTATAGATTGATAGCCCGTAGTTTTTTTGGGATATTTAATATAATCTCGCAGGCTTTCCTTCAAAATCCCTTCTCCTGCAAAAGTAGTTCCTAAATCCCGGACAATATCAAGAGCCTTATAGCATTCATCCTCTGTGTTTGTAATAATTCTGATTCCAACAATATCAAGAATTCTATCTAATGAAACTTTTCTGGCTTTAATTTTCCTGTAAATGCTGTAAATCCTTTTAGCTCTAGGATATACCTCAGCGTTAATTTCCTCAACTTCTAATAATTCTTCTAAATCAACCTTTAGTTTTTGTATAAATTCCTCCCGATTAGGGAATCTGGTTTGCAATTCTTTTTCGATCCTGGTATATTCTTCCCTTGGGTTTTGAAATTTAAAAGCTAGATCCTCAATTTCATCTCGCAATGTATTGAGTCCAAAACGAAGTGCTATGGGAGAGATAACTTCTAAAGCTTGTGTTGCTAGGTTTGAAGCTAGTTTGTGAGACAAGTTATTTAGAATAGTAAGAAGATATTTGCTATTGATTAGATATTTGTTTAAAACTTCTCTAATCAAAGGTTCAGAATTTAATAAACCATAGGCATCATCAGGCAATATTGGCTGACCCAATAAATGCTTAACAGTAATCACCCATAAGTTTTTTTGAACTTGAAGACGAGCTACATCCCAAATAACTTTCTGAGCATTTAATTGGCGCAGTGCTTCATCGTAGTATTCCAATACTGTAGTTGTAGTTGATGTTACAGTTTGTTGTTGATCGCCGTTTTTCTTCAAATCCAAATAACTCAATATTTTGATTTCTTCGATTATTCCTTGAGTCTCTAAGCATGCTGCTAACGCGATTGGAGTCTTAATCGTTTTAGCAAGGTCTATAGCTTTCTGATTCTCAATTTGAGATTCTTGTGGGTTATCCCAAACCATTACTCGACTAATATATGTCATAGCTAATACTCGATGATAATCCATCTCATACTTTTCAAAGCAACTGAGAGAATCTTCAAGATATTTTTTGGCTTGAGGGAAGTCACAGAGAGCTAGATAAATACGACCAAAACTCCATAAAACTCGTGCATAACTGTTAGGTGCATTTCCATTTGAAGGGTTAAAGCAATTTGCTGCTTCCTTGCAAGATTCTAATGCTTTCAGATACTCGCCTTCAGTAAATTGTAAATCTACTAATATTGTCAACCTCGCTCCATTGACTCCTATGTGCTTTTGCTTTTGCTTATCAATTCTTTTTTCTGACTCTTGAAGTAATTTTTCAACCTCACTAAAGCGACCTATAGATAAAGCCAGCCTGGCTAGATTATTGTAGGTTTTAATTTGACCGTACAAATCCGGCTCAATATGGTCAGAACCTTCTTTAATTTTCAAAGATTTTTTATAACACTCCTCAGCCTCATCATATTCTCCAAGAAAGGTGTAAATATCTGCTAAAGAGTCTAAGTCTCGCGCACGTCCATGATCATCATTAATAGATTTTTTCAGATCAATAGCAATTTTAAGATTATTCTTGGCTTCTTCATATAACCCTTGTAATTTTTGACAAATCCCTAATCTAGCCAATGATTTTGATTCTCGATAAACATCTCCTAAATCCTGAAAAGCCTTAGCACTATCGTTAAAATATGTCTCCGCTTCTGAAAATTTACCTTGGTGACGTAAAATTTTCCCCTGACGATACAACGTTAACGCTTGACCTAACTTATCGCCAGAATCAACCGATAGTTCATAAGCATCAATAGCGGCACTTTGAGCCTGTTCATACTCACGCAAATCCGTATAACAAGAAACCATTTTCCCTAAAGTACGAATCTGCATCGGCTTGTCATCCATACTTTTTGCTTTGTTTAAAACCGACTCCAGACTATTAATAGCTAATTGGTACTGCTCCATAAGAGCATACATCTTTCCTACAAAGTACAATGCAACAGAAGTACCCAATTGCTCTTGTTTGTGTTCAAAGATTTCATAAGCTTGTAAGAAAATCTCTTTAGCTTTGTCAAAAATACCTTCTTTTTCGAGCTTTCGACCTTTTTCCAGTAATAACCAGGGTTTATCTGCAAAAATAGAATCTTCAAGATTGAGCAGCCATACTTTTAATGCAGGTAGTCTTTCTGAAGGAAGTCGCTCCTTTTGATGTATGCGACCTACCAAAGTGTTAAGAACTTTTGCTGCTTTTTCATCTTGTGTAGCTTCTCGAAAATGATATTGTGCTTCGAGATAAGCAAGTCTATCCAATTGTTCTGGTAAACTTTGTTGACCTTTTTCCCAGTAATAATTAGCTGCCTTTTCATGGCATAATAATATTTCCTCTTTGGACTGAGACTTACTCCAAAACTCAGCATATAAAGGATGAATCTTAAAGTTATCATAACCTTCTCTGCTCAACAAACGACGTTCCAAGAGTGAATTTCCAATATCTTCTGAGATATCGAAATATCTCCAAGCTAAACGTGAAACAGGTATCCGAAGCACTGAGAGACGACGAAATGCTTCTTCTTCTTTTTGATTAAGAGTTTTGGAAACATCTTCTAATAACTTATGACGTAGTTCTTCAGACTTAACTAGCTCGTTTAATACTTGTTCTAAGGATGCCCCTTTGAGACGATTAGCAATAATCAGGTCAATCGCGGCGGGATGTCCGGATGTTTTATCAAATATCACAGTTACATCCTCTAAAGAACATTCAAGCCCAGAACCTTCACATCTTTGATTAAGATAATCAATGGCATCTTCTTTGCTAAATCCCTTAACGGCGCATGGAAAGATTTTATCCTCGATCGCTCTTGGGAAAGAAATATGTTGAGAATTATCTATTAAGATGAGTTTACTTTCACCACCATGACTTAAAAAACGTTCGACAAAATACTTTAAATCAGAAAAGCGGTTTTTTCCATCAATGAAAATTGCATATTTTCCTTTCTTGCCATTTTTTAAAACTTCAACTAATCTAGCAATTTTACTACTAATTGGTACTTCAATACCTTCTTCTTTTTGTTGACTATAGGTTTGAATAAATCCCAACTCACCATAACTTTTGAGAAATTCATTAAGTAAATAGAGCAAGTCATTTATAGTAAAATTTTCTTGTTCAGCAAATTGTTGTTCACTCAGCCAACAGATTTTGTATTGTTGACTCATTCGTTGAGCTAACTGAGATGCAAAGTAAGTTTTTCCGACTAAAGGTTCTCCCACTATCGCTATAACACGATTCTTAGATAAGTTAACAATTTTCTCAACTTCTTCTAATTCTTTTTGCCTTCCATAAAAATCAGGATAATCGGGTGGGGTAGTTAAAAAATAAGAAAGATCTGTATTAGGATTAGAAATACTGCATAAATCCTTCCAATTCACAGGAATCTCTAACTGATTTTGACAAATCACCGGCAACCAAGTAGCGCAGGGAAACAGATTTTCCCAACCTTGCAATTTTTCCCGCGCCTCCTTAACCGCTAAATAAAATGACTGACCCCCCGAAAAAGAACCCAGAAAATATTTTAAAAATTCCTGTGCCACTTTATCAGGAACCGGTTCTCGCATGACAATCATTTGAGGTAGATTCAAATCAGCTAAATTCTGAGCCAACCCCAAACCATCACAAGAGTTAAAAATAGCCAGTTGCAAGCCTTTTCCGATCGCTTTTTTCAACGCATACCTTAAGTCAGGAATAGTCAAACTCTCAGTCCGATTAATATATATGATTCCTGTTTCCCCGTCCGTGCGGCTATGTCCGGCAAAAAATAGAATATCCCAAGACTGTTCCCAGAATTGATCGCTGAGTGCTTGTTGATTTGGTTTAACTAAAAACTCAATTTTCGCACCCGGAATAGAATTTAAAATTTTTCGATCTTCTTCAACATTAATCCCCTCATTATCGCCCAAAATTGCCAAGATATTAACTTGATTATTAGCAACTTTGGCTGATGTTACTTGTTTAAACTTGGGCGTACTGACACCAATTTCTACTTTAGAGTAACGTTCCAATATATCCCAAAGATGCCAGGGAAGTTTTCGTAGAACAATATTTGAAGTTTGGATAATTAACCTCACTTCATCATTTTCTGTTAAATAGGCAAGCAATTCTTCCCTAACAGGACTAAATTGCTGCGATTTTAACCATTGATTAAATTTTTGCCTCAAATTCTCAGCGTTTGTCTTAACATTACCAATTGAGAAGTTAGTTGCTTGTCCTGCTGGTGGTTCTAATCTAACCTTTACCCCCATAAAGCCATAATAACTTACCTTCCAACTGTTGTAAGACTCAACCATTTCTGGGTTTGGCGGTAAAGAGCCTGTTTCCTGACTCTTCGGAGGTTTACCCTCGTCTGCCATCTGTAATGTTACCGGAAAACCTGCTTTGTCCAAGTCTCCCTCTGCAAAAGTCAGCACCACTAACTTTTCCACCGCTTTCTCCTGGTTAGATTAGATCGCAAAATCTTCCACAATACTAGCATCGCCTAAAGCCACTTTAACACTAAACCGCTCCCCAGGCTCCCCCCGAAATTCCAATTGCATCCAATTATCGGCACTGCGAGCAACAGCTTCTAAAAAAACATATTCGGATTCATCTAAAACTATCAATTGTACACCAGAAGGGAGATATGTATTTTCACCAGTCGGATACAATCTTAAAACAATGCCTGTTGTTTGCTTGCTTTCTAATTGGCAACCCACCACTAAAGTTAAACAATACTCTGAAAGTTGTATTTCCTTAACTCCAGTTACACTAATGAAAGTTTCTTCTGTTTCTGCGCTACGAGAACGAGGTGCGGTAGCAAACCTGAAAACTTGATTTCCTTGTAAGGTATTTAGAAAAGTTTCCAAACTTTGAAAACCTGACTCAAGAAGACTGTCAATATTTTGTAACCAGTCACTCAGTTTTATCATTCCAGGTATTGATGCGACTCTTGGGGTAGTAATAAGCTGATTTGTTTGCTCTTTTCCTGCTGTTACTGGTGCAGTTTCTTCTAGATTATTATCTCCCCAGATTTCATCTAGCTTTTCTAGCAATTCTTTAGCCAAATCTTGCAAGTTATTTTGTTGCGCTTCCATAACTGGTGTACCACCCCGGAAAGCGACACTTTCCTCTGTGGGTAGATAACTGGCTAAAAACTCACCTCCCGCATATTGCCACTCATATCTGTCATAAGTTCGGTAAATCCGTTCTAGTTGAGCAGCAATTTCTGAAATAGGTTCATCTGTTAATCTCTCCCTAACTTTTATTGCTACCTCTTCATCACCCCGTAAAAAGTCAGCAGCTAGGTCAAGACGATCTAGATAATCAATAAGATTTTCTATTGGCTGAAGTTTGGCAAATTCCAGTGGCTCTAGCAGTTCTTGCGGAGCTAATACCGAAATAAATCCTAACAAGTGAACCTGCTTCAAATCTTCTTGAAATTGAATAGCGACATAACCTATTCGGTCTTCTATAACCTCTGGTGGTAAAGAAATAGTTTTTTCTCCAAGCAAAACAGGACAACACTCTAATTTACCGAGTTCCGGTACTACCAAATCAGCCACATTATTAAAGCGCCTAATAACAGGATTCCAACTGTCTCCCGCGCTTAAGTCTGTCTCTACTTCACTCCATTTCAAAAAAATGTGAACTGCATAAACTGCTAGGGTATTTAAGTAAACTTGCTTAACTTTATCGCGTGTAGATTGCTCAGAAGCAAACTTTCGCGCATATTCATGGGCCTTTGGTGTCAAAGGAAGATTGATCGAAAACTTTTCTATACTTTCCATAACGCTTGCTCCTTTTTAACTACAAATTTGCTAAATTCTTTAAAAGAGGTTGACACTTCCTTTTCCAATGAGATGTAATAGTTCCAAAGGGTACATTCAATTCTACAGTAATATCTTCCCATTTCTGGGGTGGCTGTATTAGTAACCGTCTTCTAATTAATTCATGGCAGGTACAATGAAAATATCCACGAGGATGACAGCTTAATAGCTCAGTTAGTTGTTCACAGCTTTGTTTTAGTTCAGCCTCAATTTTTTGGTTTTCTTGCAAATCCTCTTCTGTAATAAGTAATTCAAATCCATTGGGACTAAGATCGGGTAATTGTTCCAAATAGGTGGCTCCTCCTTCTTCCCCATTCATAAGCTTATCTAGGCTTAAAGGCTGCTGCCCTAAAATACGATAGAGATCTAAAATTCTTCGTTTAAGAATTTTATTAAACCATTTAATCAGATGTTCTCGGATGAGCTTAGCTTCAACATTATCCAAATCAAGCTTTGTTTTCTGGATAAAACTGCGGATATTTTTTCCACTGACGGTCCCTTGTTTGAGGGAGACACCTACCAAATTTGCAAGTGCTTGGTTAAAAGCATCCTGGTAATTAATCTGAGGATTGTTGTCTTTGTAGATACCTGGTACCTTAGAAATAAGCCTTGGTAACCTATCGAGAGCTTGCTTCTGCTGTGTGCTGCCGTCTGGGTACTGAATCACTTCTCGTATCAGTTGACATATCCGTTCATCCTGATTTTCCATAAGGTCACGAATCAGAGAAAAAAGGGGATGCTCCCAGTATTACCCAGAAATGCACCCCTCACCTCATCCAATGCCGATTTTCTTAACTCAGAGCTTGGGCCACGGCTGGAGACTAGGTTTTTGGCGCTCAAGCTTTCCCATAAGGCCCGAAATAGACAATCGGGAAGTGTAAAAATGAATGCCTCTACAAGCCTTGGTAGTGCAATTATCACGTTAATAATTGCAAAGCCTCAAATTCAGCAGCAGCGATCGCACATCGATTAAACTCAAAACTGACTCGCAAGGATGCTTGCTGTTCAGCTATGGGACATTCTCGGACTGGTTGACTGTACATAGCTAAGAATGAAGGTTGCCGATAAATCAGCCGGATTGGGGGTGGACTGAGAATTACTGAAAGCCCATGTTCTTTCAACGCTGACTGGATCTCAGCTTCAGAAACATCTTCCAAAACAGCAGCAGTTAAGCGAAAAAAGGAAGGTATAATCTGTTGCTGCTGAAATCGGATTGGTTGTGTTAAGCCGATCGCATTCAACGTTTCGATTAGGCGAAAACAATCTGCCTGGTGAACTTGCAACTGTGCTAAAGCTCCCTCAAAAATGGCATTAGCTATCACCGCAGCCAGAGGATGAATACGGCTATTCAAACCAAATTCATTATCGAGAAATAACCCGACATCTCGCTTCTGGCGGTAAGGATGTTGAGTTAGCCAAACAAGCTTTTGATATAGTTCGGCATTGTCAGTTAAAATTGCACCACCCTCACCTGCAAAAACAGACTTACCCACAGTGAAGGAAACGACGATCGCATCAGCTAAGGCACTGGCAGGCATCCCATCCCGGTATGCTCCCAAACTTTGGGCTGCATCTGCAATGTACCACAATCCATACTCATCCGCGATTTGCCTTAACGCTTGGGTATTTGATGGATGACCAAAGATATCTACAGCTAGAATTGCTCTGGTATTAGGTGTAATCTGTTGCTCAACAGCTTTGGGGTTGAGCGTTAAAGTTTCGGGGTCAATGTCGGCAAATATAGGGTGATTTCCCAATTTTAGCCATCCGGCTAAGGACGCACCATAAGTGTAGGGTGTGGTAATAAATACTTCATCCTGCAAATCCAACGCCATAGCTACTGCCAGTAAACCCATCGTGGCATTAGAAACACACAGAGCATACTTGACTCCGTAGTGATGGGTAAGTTTGGCTTCCAGTTGGGCAACTGCACCATTTCCATAGAGATGAATACCAGCCGCATCTGGATGATCTGTCAATTCTTCCCAGTATTGTGCGATCGCCTGTTGAGCAAGATTGAGTAGTGATTTAGACATTAGCATGGGGTTTTAACTCCTCGATGCGGTTCTCCAGTTCAGTGCGGTTAATTTCCCCAGTTCTTAAATCGACTAATCCTTGTAAATGCTGTGAAAAAGCATAACTATCAAGGCAAGCACTCCAAGGAAAGAAGGATTTAGACGAACAAGCCGCGATCGCCCACAGGTCACTGTAGATAGCCGATGTTTGGTCGCTGGCGATGCAATAGTCCTGGGCAGCGAATAAAATTGTCTCTGGTGTGAGCGAACCCTTGATGAGCAAGGCGTTACTCAAGGCGGCACGAATATGTCGTGGATTAGCTCCTTTGTGATAAAAGATTTCTCCAGCTTGGGCGATCGCTCGATGGTTTGGATCTAGCGATAATGGTGTGGTTACGACTTTCTGGGCTGTTGTGACTAAAATGGCGGGATAGTCCGTAGACAGGGGATGAAGTACCGGAATCATCACAAAACGCGATCGCATTGCCGCACCGATGCGCCAAGGACAATTAGTCGTTGCTACCAGTAGCGATCGTCCCCGTCGGCTTTCGTCTGCTAGGGCAGTCAGTAAGGTAGCAGCAACAGCTTTGGTGGCTCCCGAATCTCCGTCGAATTCACTCCGTTCTAACGGAAAAGCTTCAGTAATTTCGTCTACAAAAGCGAAGTTGGGAATCCACTCCCGCAAAACTTGCTGTTGTAGTTCGGATAATCTCTCAGTTTCTCCCACAATGCCGCGTTTAGGGGAGTGCATCTGATAGGCAGAAACTCCAGCCTTCTTAGCAGTTAGCAAAGCCATTTCGGTTTTACCTGTGCCAGGTGGCCCTACTAGCAACACATTAGCTGGCATTTGCAGATTACCTTGGGCTAAAGCCTTCGCAAATTGCTCTAGGAGAGATTGGGGGTAGGCGCTGTTGATGCCTTGCAGAGGGCGCTCGCTCTTAATACTAGAGGTGTTAAGCACAGTCAGAGTTTGTTCGGAAATCGCTTGCACATCAGCACTTTTTTGGGCGACTAATTCTTGCGCTGTCAGCGATCGCTGGCTGCGATGGGATGCTCGTAATAAACTTTCTAGTCCACGATTAGGAGTATTAGTACAAAGAAAAGCAACGCTCTCCCAAGAAAGTTCAGGTTCTAAGGTTGCTTGTGTATAGGTTCGACGAGCAACCGTGAGAAACTGCTGTTTACCAATTTGATCGGGTTGGGGTAAACGAATCGGATGCAAAGCTGTTCGTACTAAAGGAGCGATCAGCGATTCATCATGGCTATGAAAAATCAGCAAATTACCACTGGAACGCAAAGCTAAACTTTGGGCTGTGATGTGAGACAGTTCAGTTGCAATTAATTGATTGTCTGTGGGCGGATTACCATTGCCGTGAGGAACTAAATGTTCGGCAAACTGTAACAATAAACAAAAGCGCATCTCCCGGTTATCTGACCACTTACTCTGGATTGAAACACGAGATAAGTTGGCAATACCTCGGACAATGTATGCCACTTCTTGGTCGTCTTGGGGAATTTCCAGCAAATGATGGTCACGCAGAGTAGTTTCAATGGTTTGGCGATCGCGTTGATTCCCTAATCCAATGGGATCGTAATTTAAACCTTCGGCACGGGCATAAGTGATTAAAGCCATACCGTATGTTTGTCGAAGTTCCTGACGGAAGATTTCTAAAAGTGGTCCAATCCGATCGCTATTTGGATAACAATCTAAATCCCGTAAGTTTCGACCCGATAGTAACAGGGCATTACGACCTTCAAGATAAGCTTCAATGACAGGTGCAAAGGGATGAGACATGACTAAAATTCCTTTAGATTTAATCAAAAATTTGATGTAGCAGCTCCCCTTTGAGAACAATTAATCCAGAGTTATCAAAGGGGTTATTTATTAACGTCTTTACTGCTGCTGAGTTAAGCGACGTTTTTGGGGTAAAGGACGAGTGGTTTGTTGGCTGCGACTAGATGCTTTGCTTTGATCTTGAGTTTTAGGCTTTACCGTGCGCCGGACAAATTCACGGGCGGCATCTAATTCGTAAATACCACCAGTAATTTTGCGCTCTGGGCGACCCGAACGAACTCCAGCTTCTTCTAAAGCTCGATCGTAAGCATCAAGAATTTCTTGGCAACTGCGATCGCTTGTGCCTAATAATTCAGTTGCTAAACTTACTGGTTGGTTAGGATCGACTTGAATTTCAGTGACTAAACTCTTACCTGTATCATCACTAGCGACTAACCGAATCGTATTACCAACCAAAGCGGGTGGCTGCTCCAATTGCTTAAAACCGACCTTGAAAGCAGCTTGAGTGCAAGCTCGAGTCAAATGTTCCACAAATACATTTTGGTGTGCCAATGATAGTTGCTGTAAGCTGTTGTGACTGGCTTGTTGAGCAATTCCTAAAGAAGAAGCAGACATTAATGGTTGTAATGTTTGTTCTAGTAATTGGGGGGAATTGACTTGTAATTGGCTGGCAGTAACTAAGGTGCTGACTTGCAAAATTTCCAGTTGTGACAGCCCGTGCTGCTCTGCCAGTGTCTGCACCATTTGCTCAATTTTGGGTTGATTTTGTTGCACTTGAAATACGGACTGAGCAGAGATAGATTGACTGAGGTTAGCTTCTGGCTGGTTAGTTGCTTTGATTGCAGATTGATAAACCAACTGGGCTGCTTTACCCATGAGTTGCACGGATGTTTGTAATACTTGACCGCATAGCTTCATGCTTTTACCTAAATCCACTGATGCAACTTGGTTAATGGTGGGGCGACGAGTAATGGCAGACATTTGAACATCTCCTGAAATCTTGTTTGTGGAAAAAGTTGAAATGAAAATTTGAAGAAATCGTCTTGAGGTGGGGAACGACACCCCAAGACACAGAAGCTAATTGCAGATGGTTTAAGGTTCAATGGATTCCTCCGCACGGCGGACTTGTTCTGCTTGTAGATTGCGGCGGTATTCCTCTTCGGCAGCATCCCCATCGTTGTCAGGTTCCGCTTCAGCATCAGGGATGGGAGTTGTTTCTGCTGAAACAGGTTGTGGAGCTGGTGGTGCTGTATTTTCCTGAGTTTGGGAGAAGTTATCCCTCGCAGGAGGAAGGGGAGAACGTAGCGTAAAGGGGGAATCTGGAATAGGATTATCCGCAGGTAGGGGTGGGTAATTAGGATTGGGAATTATTTGATAGCCATAAGCAGTGTTGACACCTAAACGAAACCATTCGCTAAAAGGACCTGCGGCAATAGGTTGCTCTTGATGTTGATTGTTGTAGCGGTCAAGTATTTGTAGATAAGGGTTAAAAGTTGTCACCACCTTACGAGCAGCGACCCAAAGTAGGCTGATAGCTTGAAGAAGTTGAATCTGAAGTAAACCTCGTCGGCATTGAAAGTAAAAGTAAGCGAGTGCTTCATCAACTATTTCGCCGCCAAAGACAATGGAGGCATCTGTAACTCCTGCTAGGGCAATGAGAGCGATCATTGCTGGCCAATTTTCTGGAGAAGCTAAATCTCCTTGGGCGATGGCTGTTGCCAAAATTAAAGCTGGAGTAATAATGATGAATGCCCAGCCTGCTATGCGCCAAGGGCGAGTATCTTCTCCTTCATCCATTGCTCGTCGCAACTGGACAGAAATCACAATTTCTACGATTAGCAGTAAAATAGGAACTACAAAGATGGCAAATTGAACCAATGGGGAATCTTCATCTAGGTTCCGGCCAACGATGTATTCGACTGGGGCAGCAATCAGTAGTAGATTAATGACGACAACCGCAGGTAAACCGAGTAAAACCACAATAAACAGAATGGTTTGGCGGGGACCAAGTTCGATAAATTCTGGACTACGGTCTTCTAAATGCCTTAATTTCCATTCAACTTTTTGTTTTTTGGCACCCGCCTTGTAGAGGAGCTTCAGTTGCGAAGCTGTTTTCTCATCGATATGATTTAAGCGCTCTTGAGTGCGTTGTCGTGTGGTTTCTGCACGGGCGGTAGCTCTTTCTTGAGCTTGTTGTTCTTGGCGACGTTGGTTTTCTGCTTGCTCTGCTTGGCGACGTTGACGGTACTGGTCGCGCCGATCGCGACGACGGCGACCTTCATCGCCCAAGGGAATATTAGGATCGTCGTACATAAAACCTTCTCCTGTGGCTCTTTAGACAGTAGTCGATTAGAAAAAAGTGATTTATGCAAAAATCTGTGGTAAGGTGCGTTGGAGAACGCACCTTCATAGATTTAGGGTTGCCCGATCGCTTTGCTCAGATGGTTTACAGCAATTTGGGGAGATTCAAAGCGGCTGTGGGGAACGGTTTGAAAAATGCCTACACCGGGAGTTCCGTTAACCAGCAAAACTTTATCTGCACTTAACCGTGCTGCTTGGGAGGAAAAGGTATCCAAGCCATCGGTGATAAAAACAGCAAAGCGACGAGGTGGTTGGTTAAAACCGGAACTAGGTTCCTGAAATAGCAAGTTTGCTCGTTGAATTGCAGTTTGAATATCAGTTGCTTGGCAGTTTCGGGGATGATTGAGGATAGCTACAACTTGGGGTTTAATCGTTGCAATTTGTGCTTGATTTTCTTTTTTCAAAGTGGCAAGGCGCTGTTGAAAGTTAGCTAAGGTTTGACGATCTTGGGCTAATTGCTGTTCATAAATTTGTAGGAGTTGATCGTACTCGGCTTTGATTTTTTTGTTTTTGAAGGGATTACCCCGCTTAGAGTTAGGCTCTTCGGGTTTGATTGGGTTATTAAATTGGCTGGCTTCTAAACGGGGTGGCTGTGGCAAAGTAGCCCGCACTAAGGGTTGGTTACTGCGATCGCAAATTGCCCCGAAAGCAATGGTTCCCCCCGTTTGTTGGAGTGCATCAAATACTACTTGGAAGTCTTCAAATTTAACGGGTGCAACGCGGGCTGAAGTCATGCTTCCAGATAGGTCTGGAAAAATACCAACGGTAGCAGGAGCACTTTGATGAGGCTGCTGGGCGATCGCTTGGGCAACTTCGGGAATGGGTTGACCCGTTTGGGGTAGACTAGCTTCAGACGGATGGGGTTTGCAACTGCTGAGTGTGAGGGCGATCGCCACGCTGGAAATCGTTGCAGCAGCAATAGAGGTTTTGACCATATCTAGAACTCTCGGCTTCGATTGGCTTCTATAGCCATATCGAGATTGAGCAGCCTTGTTATGCAATCAAAACGTACTTATGTCACAAGAGCTACACTACCACAGCGATCGCATATCATTTTCTCTACTATAAGTCAGCTATCGAACATAGCTTAAGTAGTGAGTTTAGGATTGACCAATAGTACAAAAAGCGGCCCAATAGTAAGGTTCTTGGAATGGCTTAGAATTATTTTGATGTAACTGGAGATACAACGCCATCTCCTCCTTCCTATTCAAAGGTAATTGATTTGTATCAATCCACTGCTTTAGTTCAGATATTGTGGCATCTCGCAGCCATATTTGAGCTAGGCAGAGTGCTGTAGCTACAGAGTTTTGACTTTGCAGATTCTCGTAAAACTTAATCATCAAGAAACTTGTAGAAAAATCGTCCACTGCCCAAAGACTGCTAACAACATTGGTACTACCTGCAACTAGAAAGCCGCTAGGCAAACCAATGTATTCATCACTCTGGCTACTAAAGTCAATCAACCCAGTTTCACAAGCTGATAGAACTACTAAGCGACATTGACTAAGATCGAGCTTGAAGATTTCTCTTAACGTAAGACAATTTTCTAAATTAGGTTTTTTGGTTTCCCGTGAACAAATTTCATAACTGGAATCTTCTAGTGTTCCCCAAGTAGAATTTGTTGCACCAGCCAAGACCAAAGCTGAGTCTAGAGGTGATTCAAAGTTAAAGTAACCGTGACAGGAAAAATGAACACAATGAGCATTAAGAAGACGAGAGCTATTCAATGCTTCTTTTTTGGCAGATTCCTTGGCTAAGACATCATCGTTAGGCTCAAAGTCTCGCCTGATTGCTTCAACTTCAATATCAGTAAAATTTAGGTCTTTGTTAGGATTCTGAATGGCAAAAAAGTTTTTAAAATCAGGACGATTCCGATTTTGGCTTAATTGCAACATCTGGCAACTTGGAGCATAACTTATTCCTTTGGGAAAGTGGTCTAGCAGGCTATGTTGATAGGCAGTTAAGGGCAAGGCATGAAGGGGTAACAAGTGCAGGAAGCGATGGGGTATCAAAATTAGTCGATTGCACCCGCTCTGTAAATAGCTGATTATCTGATCTATATGTAGTATTTGAGCAAGACGTTGAAGGCGATCTGAAAATTGCTCTCGCCATTGGCTCTTGTTATTGCCGTAGTCCTGCAAGTATTCTTCTACCCAGTCAATTAAGTTTTCTAAGTCTTGTTCAGAAGATTCCCAGAGTTGGATTGGGGGGTAAGCGGATGTAATGACAAAAGCAACAAATTTATCTTTGTTAAGATACCATTCAATAATCGCGGTTTGATCGTCAATCAGTTGTTGAATTTGGTCAAACTTGATCCCTTCACGGGGATAAAGTTCATTATAGCGTTGACGCAGTTGATTGAGGCGGGTGTTATCTAGTGTAGAATCGGCAGCAAAGCGACGTTCTTCGAGATTGATTTCTGCTTTAAGGTGTTGCAGTTCATTTTGGACGGCTGCTGGGAGATCTCCTTTGGGGTATAAGTTGCAATTGGCAAGGAGTTCAACTAAGTTACGTGCTTTGCTGCGTTCGGCATATTCTATAGCTACGGTGTAGTTTTTTAGTTCTATGCAAACTTCCACCATATTTTGATAGATTTGGTTGTATTCTTCAGCTAATTTCTTCTTAGCTTCATCGCCAGAATAAATCTCACCTCGAAGGAACTCGACAGTATTAATGGCATCAGCAAAAGTATTATAAGCTAACTGTAAGTTGGGAACTTCTCGATAGGCAAGACCTAAATTAAATAAGGTTTCCGCATAGTTTTGCGGGAAAGCTTCGCGGGTGTAGACTTCGAGTGCAGCGCTGTAAAATGCGATCGCCATCTCAAGATTATCAGCCCTCTCTCCCCTGATTCTGTTACTGTAGGCAGCAGCCAGATTATTTTGCGTCATTGCCCAATTTTCGGGAAAAGCTTCACGGGTGCGGACTTGGAGTGCAGCAGTGTAAAATGCGATCGCCATCTCAAGATTATCAGCCCTCTCTCCCCTGATTCTATTACGGTAGGCATTAGCCAGATTATTTTGCGTCATTGCCCAATTTTTGGGAAAAGCTTCACGGGTGTAGACTTCGAGTGCAGCACTGTAAAATGCGATCGCCTGCTCGATATTATCAGTCCTATCTCCCCTGATTCTGTATAAGTAGGCATTTGCCAGATTATTTTGCGTCGTTGCCCAATCTTCAGGATATGCTTCACGAGTGTACACTGTTAATGCTGCTGCGTAACAAGCGATCGCTCTTTCTAAGTTATCAGCTTTATCTCCTCTGATTCGGTTACTGTAAGCAGTCCCTAAATTATTTTGAGTTGTTGCCCAATTTTCAGGAAATTGGTTAAGAGTGCGTACCTGTAAAGCTTGTATATAACATTCAATTGCTATTTCCAAATTTTCAAATTTATGTCCTTTAATTCTGTTGAAGTAAACATTTCCTAAATTATTTTGAATCATTGCCCAGTCAGAAGGAAATGCCTCGCGAGTGTAAACCTGTAAAGCATTCTGATAACAGCAAATAGCCATTTCTAAATTGTCAGCCCTATCCCCTCGAATTCGGTTGTTGTAAAATGTAGCCAGGTTATTTTGAGTAGCTGCCCACTCTTGTGGGAAATCCTCACGGCTGCGAATTTGTAAAGCATTCTGGTAACAATGTATAGCTTTTTCCAAATTTTCCGAACGATCTGCAAATATGCGGTAACTATAAGCAGCACCCAAATTATTTTGAGTCGTAGCCCATTGTTCGGGAAAAGCTTCAGGAGTGTAAACCTGTAAAGCTGATTGATAGCAAGCAATTGCTATCTCTACATTGTCTGCTTTATCCCCTCTGATCCGATCGCTGTAAGCATTGCCAAGACTGTTTTGCAAACTTGCCCATTGCTCTGGAAAATTTTCACAAGTGTAGACTTCTAAAACTGCTTGATAGCAAGCAATAGCATTTTCTAAGTTCTCACTTCTTTCACCTCTTATCCTGTTGTAATACGCTCTTCCTAAATTAATTTTTGAATTAGACCATTCTAAAGGGTAAGATTCTTTTCCAAAGGCCATTATAGCTATTTCATAAGCTGCCATAGCAATTTCTAAATTATCAGCCCTACTTCCGAGTGGAAACAGTTGAATTATAATTCCAAAATTACAGAGTGTTGACGCTATAAATTCTGCTTGATCGGATACAAGTTGAGTTAAAGCATTAGTTCCCCATTTTGTTAGAACTGAAACCAATTGTGTGTTAAGTTTATCTATATTTGACTGTAAAATAGGGTAAACTGCTTGCGGACTAGCATCACTGTCTGAAATAGCTTGTAAAATCTCCAATAAAAAAGTTAAATAATTTTCTGATGATTCATCGCCTAATAACTTGTTTAAGAAAGCCTTAATTTGAAAGGCAAGGTTTTCCAAAAAGGCTGCTGCATCTTTATTACCATTTTCAACCAATAATTTTTCTGCTACTTGCTCCAAGATAAGGACTAAGTGAGCATCAATGAGTTCCTGGTTAGCATTCAAAACCTCTCCCTCTTGTCCATTCGGACAAGTCAGCAGTAGTTGTACCAGATTTAGATAAGCATTTAGACGCTGCTCATCCATTTTTGATGCTCACTTATGCTATCAACGCCATTTGGGTTGGTTAATTTATGTCCCAACAGTTTAAAATAATTGCTACAATGAATAACAACTGTACCCAATACGATTTTACCTTAGCTACCAGGTTTTTGTCTTTGATGCCTCGATTAAAGAAAGAACTAACAGACCCAACTTTGACTGCCAATATTTTTGCTATCTCACCCCAAGTGTATCCATCTAACCACAATAGAGTTATTTTCTGTAAATTAACATCTTTACGCTCCCTCATCGGTTTCCCGAAAATATTCTCAGGATTCTCTACAACAATTTCCCTGAATTTTTCTAAAAAAGAAGGTTCTTGTTTTTCGGAAATAAATTGGTCTAAGAAAGTCATTTTTGATTCTTCGGCATTGCCTGATTGATGATTGCTGATTGGTTTGTCGGCTGAAACTACAACATCTATGACTGCTTCCCCCTTCTCTCTTCTTTGATGAATACCCTCATGATCGAGACAGGCATCGATATGTTTTTTAGACTGGATATGTCTTGCCAAGTGTAAAATATTTCCCTTTTGAGGGTCAAACTGCTTTCGCCGAGTAAATTGGACAAGTGCCAAATCCGTTTCTTGCTTAGTTACCTCCGAAACTTGACTATACTCACTGGCAGATAATGCAGATGTATGCTTTGGGTTTGGAAGCCGACCAGGTTTTTTGAGTTCTGAAACCAGTCTAGTCCAGGCTCGCTCATCCTCAAAACTTTTAGGCGAATGCCTCTGGGTTTCCAAAGCTAGCTTGTTCAGATAGTCGTTCAGTTCGGTTTCAGAGGACTTTTCGTTTGGCTCAGGAGATGGCTGCTTGTCCTTTTCGTCCATAGGTAAATTTTTCCTTTAGAGCAGTGTGGTTAGTTCTGTATCCAAAAACATCGCTAAAGTTCTGCAAACAACTCAAATTTTTTTATTTTAATTCCACTACCCGGTAGCCATGACGAGGCAACCATCCGGCTTCATCTAGATGGACGGTGCGAGCGATCACCCACAGCAGCTTACCTCCCGAAACTCGATTTTCCCATATTTGGGCAACGGGTTGGTAGTCGTAGCAGCTAGCATCATCCCGGCGTGCAGCTTCTCCTGTTGGGCCATGCGATCGCTCCTCCCGCATTGTCCACCTGATGCTGAAGCTAAACGCACTGCGTATATATATGTAAATTTTAGGATGTTTCTCTATCGGTAGCGATCGGCATTATTATGCACTCAAAAGGCACTCATTCCCACATCTAAATCGTGAGTTAGCCTTTGTTCTTGGGTCAGAGTTTGCGCTGAATAAGATTGCTCTAATCCTTGCTCTAGATAGGTTTGTTTTTCTATTTGCGTCCAAAACTCTCCCGTTTTTGGGTCAATCTCTGTCCGCACGACCTCATAACGCATCCGATTTCCTCCATCATAATTTCTCAATACTTCTTTAGCCGCATTTTGTTCATACTGGGAAACGTTGTTATAAGGAAACGATGGCTGTGGACGAGCAATTTTCTCGCAAGTTTCTACTGTCCAAGCAGTTTGCTTTTGTAGTGTGCTTTCACCAGAACCCTGCCCTTTAAATTCCACTACCACCAATTCATCTTTCTGGGGGTCGCGATACAAACTATCAAAGCCTTGCCTAATAGATTTGCTATCACCGTGAAATACTTCTTCATAACCTAGAACCTCAGTGACATAGCGATCGCCCATCGATTCCCCCATCACCTTAGAAATTTCTGACTTACCTCGACTCAATTGTTGATTGTAAAACTGAGCCATTTCTTGCCCATCTTGAGTATTCCAGTAGTGGCGATGCAGAAACTCCTGACGGCTACCTTGCGTTGATGCAATCAGATTATCTCTAGAACGGTTCATTATTTTCCTCCTAAAATGTTAAAGTTCTGTTTTTTGTAGAGACGTTGCCTGCAACATCTCTACAGTCGTGTAGGTTAATTAAATAGAGCGCGGTACGAAAGCATCTGCTATTGGTGCTTGAGTATGAATCGGCACGCGAATCTTAGCAACGGGATTATCCCCACCTATGACTAAATAGCCTTCTAAGTTGGGTATCATTTGCAGTTCGGTTGGTTGAACTGTGTATTCCTCTTGCTTTTCGTGGTGAATGTTTTCCGATCGCTCTCCTCGTCCTAAGTTATGATTAATCGCGACGCGAATTTCCCAGTAGCGGCGCTTGCCAATCAGATCCGCCATGCGCTGGCTAGTTTCAGCATCGGGACAATTGAGAATCAGCTTGGTAAAAGTGTTTTGTAACAGAATGCGAGTTGATTCAATGCCATAAGTTTTAGTCATTTGGGCATCTGTTTGTGTGCCAATGATGGCAGTTCCTCCAAATTTACGCCCTTCTGCTAGTAAGCGTTCTAAGGTTGGTAACTTCTGTAATGCCCCTAGTTCGTCAATCACGATCGCAGTTTTCATCATGGGATATGGATCTTTACTGAGAATGCCGCGAATCACCAGATCGATCGCTGCACTCAACGGCGTTTTGAGCGTTGATGTTTGCCCTTCCAGTAAGGGCAAAAACAGCCAGCGTGGATCGTCACTGTGCCCATACTGATAGAAGCTTAATGATTGTCCGCGATCGCTCAGATACTCATAGCACTCAGTCTGAGAATTTAATGTAAACCGCACGCTTGCAGCTAATTTGGGATCTTCAAAGCACTGAATTGCAGGTGTATCGTGCAGTAACATCCGCATATCTTGAGCGCTACCGTTGATAATTTGACGAACTTCTTCGTTATTAGCGGTTTTTTTCCAGATATTCGCTAACAGCAATTGCGCTTGTTTGTACCAAATCTTATCCTGGGTATCTTCAGAAATGGGTATAAACGAGTTGGCAATTTCCAAAGCAGGGAGCGATCGCATTTCTTCGGTATGACTCCAAGTTACAGAGCGATCGTCCAATGGGTTGAAAATCAAATCGCGATCGCGGTAAAAATATCGCAACATTTCCCCGTTGCGATCGAGAATCACGACTCGAAAATCCGATCGTTGTCGCAGGGTATCTAGTAATTGAATCAAAGCCTGAGTCTTCCCAGCACCCGCACGTCCGACAATAAAAATATTCAACCACTCTTGTTCTGTAGTTAGTCGGACATTAGCTAACTGTAAACGTGGTTCATTCACCACACCCTTATATTGCTTTTGTTGGCGTTGCAGGTGTCGGTTTAGTTCTTCACTGCCAACACTTTCTCGACCGCCAATTTCGGTTTGATTGAGCTTACGCTTGCGCCGATCGACCAATACTGTCATCCCTGTACTTGCTCCACCTCCGGCAAGCATAAAAGGTATTAAATCACGCACTGAGATATAAAATGCAATACCCGATCCTACTAAAGCCCCACAAAGGCTACTAGGAATAATTTGATTGCGTAAAGCACTTGAAGAATGAGGCTGATTCATATTTTATTCTCCTCTGGCTCAGTTCAAATAACGCTGTGATTGCCAAACTGATAAACCTGCTAAAGCTAGGAGAGGGAAAGGCCCCATATTCAGAACCCAACCTGCTGCCAAACCAATACTTCCAAACACAATTTGTCGATAAAGCGGATCAACGTTACTCAGAAACCAATCAAGAGCGGCGGCAATGCTAACTCCAATACCAAAAGCAAGTAAGCTGTCAATTTGGACTTGAACCATAGGCGCTAAAACTACAAACAGTACCCCACTGCTGAAGTAAAAGGCATGGCGGAAACACCACGGTAATACCGTTTGCACTAACAATTGCAATAACCAAAAGCAGACCTGAAACGTCAAGCTGAAGACTTGCATTAACAAAGAGAAAAACAAATTTTCCATAAACTCCTCGCATACATAAAGTGTGCGTACTCAATCCGTTAGTTCTGCCTGCGTGGGTAAAGACAAGGCAGCAGTAATTTGCTGCAACAGCCTTCCCTGTAAGGGAAACTTTGCAACGGTTGTATATCTGTATCGTTAGAGTTCGACTCAGTTATGCAATTTTGTCTAGGGTTGAACCGTCATACGAGTTTATTGAGCTTTGCTAGATCCGACTTGGTGGAGTTGGGCGATCGCTACTGGGTCGGGAAGTTGGGTGAGGAGGCGATCGCAGTAGGTTTGTAGTTCGCTGAGTAATGTGGAAAGTTGGTTTAGTTGTGCTTCTACTTTGGTGATTTTTTGGGCTAGGGGTTGACGCTGTTGAATAATGCGATCGATTTGCTGGGGTCTAGGCATAGGATTTGTCTGGTTTAACTCTGCTAGGGATGTATCGTGACAAACTGTTGGTTTTATGCGAAGTGTGGGGTAGAGTTAGCGCAAGCCGGAACTGATGAAACCCGCCCAGTAGTGTGGTGCTGCGAAGGGATATTGTTGACGGGAGAGGGTTTTGAGGTTTTGTTTGAAGATACAGCGGTTTCCGCAGTAGTGAGGTACACCAAATATAGAGGTAACGACTGTAATAAATTAGTTTGGTAATTTCTGACTGTACCTCATAACAGCGGAAACCGCTGTAACCCTCTTTTGTCACTTTGGTCAGAGAAAAAGGCTTTCACCTTGCGATCGCTGGATTTTAGCCATTCTCAATAATTTAGGCAACGCCCGGCGAAAGCCTTACAAACCAGTAGTTCTAGAAAATTCTCTGCCGAGAGTGACAAAAGAGGGGTAAAATACGCGATCCCATAAATTCCCAAAGACTCAGGTAATTCTTGGATGTGAGATTTAGTCCTCTCTTCATCAGAGGGTAAAGTAGGGGTTATTAAAAGGTAAAAAATACTTACCAGCAAAGTGAAAAATTATTTTTGAATTAGCTATTGCTGTGAATAATAATTTAATTATTCATAAAATTATTACGCTAATATTTTATGGAATTTATCTGATAATTATATCAAAATGAGTAGTCTGTTAAAAAAGGTTTTGTAAATGGGCTTCTTGCTGCATTCATCCGCACGATTGCACTAAATCCACTTGGTAATATATTATAAGGTCGAGCAGCGATCTCTCTAATTCCCAAAATGGGGACTTGGTTATATTCACCTAGTTGTTTGCTCAACCAATCCGCTGTTTTAAAACTTACGCCCTGTAGAAATATTTGTGTCCGGCAGTTGTCTAGAGCTATCATAGCCTTTCCAGAGAATTGATCGATAGATTGGCACACTAGGAAAACACCTACTTTAGCATTACGGCTAATAGCTGTAAGCTCTTCATAATCAATATTTTTTAATCGAGGTGCTTCATCGCAAATAATATAAGTAGGAATCCATTGATAGTTGGGATTTTTCATTCGGCAATACATCACCTCCATTATATAGTTAATCATAAGGGCAGCCAATGAAGAACTTAATTCACCCAGCGGTGGGCTGATAATTATATTATGTCTCGACGTTCCATTTAGAGCCTGCAACAAAAAAATCTCACTATTACCATCGCAAATTTTTTTTACATTTGGATTTTTTAAAAAACTTAGTTTATTCTGTAAATAAGTAATCGCCAGCCCAAACCTATCATCGGGAATATTCAGGTAGGAATAAAGTTCCGATCTCCAGCGCTTATCAGCCTCGGGCAAATTCGTTAACAAAGCTCGTATAGCACTCCTGTTTATAATTAATTGGGGTAAATCACTGGGGTTAAAGTTTATGAGATTTTGCCGACGCGCTTCAACAACAATAGCCAGAATCGCAGTCAGCCATATAATGTCTCGCATATAAAAGCTGCTATTATGATCTGTACTATCAAAATTGCCGTAGAGAGCTTCTGCGATCTTCCTAGTTGCTTTTTCAGTCCCAAATTTTTCTAACTCTTCTAAAAAATTCCAAACGATACTGTTGGCGCTGTTGTTTAGACCCCAAATTACTAATTTTGCTCCTGCCTTATTAGCCATAGCTACCAGTTTATAATGTAATTCACCAGTAATATCAACACAGACTAAGTTACCTTGAAAAACAAAGTTTTCAACGGACTTAAGGAGCAACGCTGTTTTACCAGCACCTGTAGGGCCAACTATTAAAACTCCTTGAAATAAAAGATGGTTTGGAATCCAAATATCTTTCCCTATCGTAACTCTACCTCGTTTAAAGTTTATATATTTTCCCAGCCAAAAGTCTCCATTGTTATAGCTACCATTAGTCAGGCTTTTTGCTTCATTTATATTAGCTGTTTGTGAGTAATCAAACATTTCTCTATATTTATCCGAGGATTTAATTGACTCGCCCGATCCCAATATTAAAATATCTTTGTTAGTGGTTAAGCTGTCTATATACTGAAAAGCTTGAGATAATCGATCTAATAAATTTCTCATATTTATTCTCCAACCTCTACCCCTTCTGTTGTTACTATAGTTAGAACTTTGAGATTGGGTATTTGACAGCAAAGTTTTAGCTGTATCCGTACCAAGCGATGCAAATTTTTTCTGCTGCTTTTGCCTATCTACTTCATCAAAAGCATAGGACAAACATCGAGCCATATTTTTAAATAAATAAGCCGCATTAAATTCATTCTTATTTAATAAATATTCAGCATAAAGTTCCATTGTTTTTACTAAATTTCTATCTAATAAGTATAGGTAACTATTCAAAACATTTGGTTCTTCTCCATAAGGACAATTCAGCAATTTTTTAATTAAATTTATATAAATATTTTCGTGATTTTTACCGATATTACTAGGCTCAAAACGATCTGCAAAACTTACAATTCCACTACTTTTATCTACTGAATTCTCGCTTATTAGAGGCAACCTAACGCCAGCAACCCTTATCCAATCCCCCAATTCACCTAACTCTCTAAATTTCTCAAAAGCCTCCTCATTATCCCCCCTTGCCAACTTACCCATCCCACGCGAATAAACCAATAAAGGCTCAAATCCCACCAATGGTTCTGCCAAAGTTTCCACCACCGATGCCATTCTCACCAACTCTGCCTTATTCTGTTCTTGCAGCTTTTCACGCAGCGCTAATGCCAACTCCCGCGCCGCTTTATCCGGCTTTGTATAAGCTAATGCCGTCCATTTTTGCACCTGAGCAAAATCCCTAATATTTGAGTCATCACTATGAATCTGCTCTTGTATATATTCCAATACAAACTCAGACAAATTCTTAAGCCTTTCCTCCCCAAAACGAGGATTAGCCTTCAACTCATTTAGCAGCACATTTCGCCCTGCCAAATCCATCTCATAAAGTTCTTCTCCCCCCACCTCTTTACACAAACCAGAAAGCAGCACATCCGCTACCGCTTCCCAAGGAATATTCAACAATTTATCTTCAATATCTCGCTGAAAATTCGCCCAAATTTTATATAATAAATCGGGAGTCAACGCCAAAGGAAAAGCCGCATGATACGCCAAATAAAGGTGCGGTTTACCAAAACGCTCCTCAAAAGACCTCACCTGTCGGTAAACCAGTCTATCCTCTGTTTTTTCTAGTTGTGACGGACTTGCTAACCCCAACTGTAACTGATTCGCCAACTGCCTTAACCATTCAGCTTGCTGAGAATCACCCCGCTGAGTCAGTACCCCCGCGACTCGTTCCATTGCCTGCACTAGACCAGCATCAATTAAAGCTTGATTTCGCCGCAAAATCTCTGGTTCTTGACCATTTTCACAAGTCAACAACTGATTAATAACATTCAGATAAGATTGCAGACGTTCTTCATCCATGAAACACTAATTTAACTCAATAAAATTACACAGTATTTGACTCTCATTATCCTTGTTATTCCATCCCTGTATCCTTGTTTAACATCCTCTTCATATCCCATTCAAAATTCCTGCCTTGCAGCACGTCCCCTCAACAAATTAATCCCAGCTTGCAACCCCCGCCGCGTCATTTCAAACATCGGCACCAACTTTTCCACCTCCTCAGCACTTGTCCCCTGCCAACGCTGACGTGACATCGGATTCAGCCAAGCAACATAACGCACCTTCTTTTTCACTTCCTCCAAAAACTCTTTCGTTAATTCTATGCGTTCCTGACTCCAGCCACCCCGCGCCGCACCCCCATCACTAAAAATCAAAATCGCCGCACGGTCACTTCTCATTCCCTCCACCATATCGCCAATCCTTTTAGCCGCCGGACTATGAGGCGCAGGATAAACATACTCCACCGGACAATTGTGAAAATAGTAAATATCCGCCTTCCCCAACCGTCCCCCTCGCACCGCCGTTTCCGCTAACCGTCGCGACAGCGCATGAAACGGCACCATCGACCCCCCATAATCAATCAATAACAGCAACTCCGTCCGATTCACCCGACGCGGCACCAACACAGGCGACACCATTATCCCCTCCCGTCCTACCCGCTTCACCGTCGCTTCCACATCCAACTCCACTGGTGGCCCTTCCCGAATCGGACGACGCAGAAAACGCCAGCACTGCTTCATCTGCCGCTTTGTCACCGGAAAATATTCCGATGTCAAGATAAACGAACTCTCAGAAATCTCCTCATCCTCACCAGCAGATTGCAACAATGATTTAGCAACTTGTACTTCATCTTCCACTTCCAATGTCAGCTTTGCAGTTGAGTCAAGAGTCAGCGTGGTTATATCTTCTTCTAACTCTAAATTCAAAAGTTCTTGTAAATCTAAATCGCGACTAAACTTTTTGATATCCGCAAACTCTGGCTCCTGTTTTGCTTGCTCCCAGATATCAATAAACAAGTCAATCACTGCCGCACGTTCCGACTCATTATAAACCTCTACATCAATCGGATTATCCAATGCACCAGAAACCTGAGCGCGTAATTTTTCCTCTGTTTGATTAACAGCTTCTTCAGTGTTTTCTGAGTTTAGTGCAGTGTGGGATTGAATATCAACAACCAACGCCTTACCCAGTTCCGATTTACGCCAATCCTTATTCTCAACACCTATCTCATCCAAATGTACGGCTCGACCTACAGCACCGCGCACTTGGAAGATAAAATCATTGTAGTCTCGATCGGTTGCGTCATCAACCCGCATATCTTCTAGCACAAATGTACTGGCATTACTCCAAACGTCAGCAATTTGACCAACGTGAGGTAATTCATTAACATTTACTGACAAAAATAGCGATCGTAATACTCCTTCAACAGCATGATTATCCACCAATTGCTGTACTTGACCATTTGGCACTAACATTATACCAAATGTATCCCCTGGACGCATTTCAAACGTTTTGAATCCCTCGCATTTCTCAGAGTTATTTTTTTCATCTCCAGACAGTGTGGCATTCAGTCTAGCTTGTTGTTGGCGCTTATTAATTACTAAATAGCCTAACTCTGAATTACTTAGCGCACGATTAACCGCCTTTTGTATAAATTCTCTTGAACCAGGTTCATATTTATCTAAACCTGCTAGGCTGAAGATAGCTAGCTCGCCTTTATATTCGCCCCCATCCAACAGGTAGTCAATCCCAACCTTACCTGTTGAGCCTACCGTAAAGATGCCTAACTCTGAAGTAGCTGAAAATTTAGTATAAAATTCTCGCACTATTACCTGTTCAAAGTGATAATCAAACAGCCGCTTCTGCTCATCCGATTTCACCCAAAGATTACAGCACAATCTTGCCAAAGCATCGCAATCTGAAATACCAAACCCAGCCTGCAACGCCCTTAAAAGTAAATTATACTCATCCACCCCCAACGGCAAGCCAGCTTCCCGCAGCCGCATAAAAAGTTCAAGTAGCGGTAACTCATCCATCTTCACTTTAACCGCCCCAAATAACGCAAATGGTCATTCCAACTTTTCAACAATACCCCAGGATAAGGAAGTTCTCCCTTGAGTTTTTCCAATGCCTGTTCCGTACCATAACGATACAGCATCCGAAACCAATCAATTAACTCACTCGTACTCACCTTTTTTTCCGCTTCCCCTTCCTTTTCACTCATCAGTTTTCGTAACTCCCAAAAACGACTCACAGCCGCATCTATTAACCTTTCCGGCGAATCAGGAAAATGCGCTTGCACAATTTCAATTAAACGTCGCTTATCGGGAAACTTAATATAGTGAAAAATACAGCGACGCAAAAAAGCTTCTGGCAAATCCTTCTCATCATTACTGGTAATAAAAACAATCGGTGCTGCCTTAGCTTCAAACTTCTCCCCCGTTTCCTCCACCTCAAACTCAAGTTCATCCAATTCTGCTAACAAATCATTAGGAAAATCAATATCCGCCTTATCAATTTCATCAATCAACACCACAGTCCGCTGTTCGCTTTGAAAAGCTTTTCCCAATTGCCCCCAGCGGATATACTTATTTTCATTCTCCTCAACAATACAACCCACACCCGCCAATTGAGCATCCCGCAAACGCCTCACTGCATCATAACTATACAATCCATCTTTAGCCCGACTCGTAGACTTAATCCGCCAAGCTTCATAAGGTAATCCCAATTCATCTGCCACAGCTTTCGCTAATCTCGTTTTCCCACACCCAGGTTCCCCCTTCAACAGCAGTGGACGTTCCAAATAAATCGCCTGATTCACGGCTTCTACTAATTCTAAACTGGGTAAATATGGCGGTTGTCGCTCAAACTTTGATTTGACCTCCTGAGCCACCTTATTTCCAGAATATTCTAGTTGTTCGTTTTTTAAGTTCTCAACCATGATTGGATTAAACTCCAGTTACAACTGCATAATAAACAAATCTTTTTCATCATAAACTCTGGCAGGTCATTTCGATTACTACCTAGAATAAATTGGGTATCTTGCCGAAGCAGATTGATAGCCTCTGGCATTAAAATCTTAGCTAGTTTATTGAACCATTCAGTTAATACAGGTTGAGAAAAATCATTCTGTATTTGGAGTAGAACGGGCATATCAGGCATCCAATTTTTCTGAAAGTCACTGGCAAAATTACGCTTCAGATTCAAGTTACCTCGACCGTCTACTAAAAACATCAACAATCTATAATTATAGCTTCTGTTTCTATATAAATTAGCTAAAGTATTACTCCAAAAATTTATCAGATTGTTCAAATCATCTTCTGGTAAATTATGAGCATTCTTAAAAATAAGAATCACATTTCGGGAATTTAAACATTCCACTATGGCTTGAGCAACACTTTCAGGAGAATAGGGTTTGATAGCACCAACCTCTAAACCAATATCGTCCAAAATCGAGCGTAAATCATTAGCTTTGCTAGTTCGAGCTAAATCAATAGGAATTTCCAGGCTAGTTTTATGACGTGGTGCATATTCTATCAATCGATGCTCAATAGACGTTTTTAGAGCATATTCCAATTCAGAAACAGTTAGTTTTTCATTCGGTTTCAAGTAAATGCACCCGTTTTTCCCATTAGCTTGGCTACTACTGTGTCCTGCAAAAAATAAAATATCCCATCCTTGTTCATCCCATAAATGCTCATTAAGTTCTTGCTTTGAAGGTTGGGGAAGAAACACAGAATCAATTTCACCACAACATAAATTTTCTATAACTTGCTTGTCTGGTTTGGTATTAATGTGAGTTGAATCTCCAAAAACCGCTAAAATTCTTATCTTCTCTTTGACTTTCCCTGCTTGAACAATTCGCTCGAAGTTTGGCGCACTCAAAGCAACTTCAACTCGTTGAGAATAATCCTCCAACAAATCCCAGAGATGCCAAGGTAATCGCCGCAACAAGCTATCTTGCGTTTGGAGAATGAGTAGCAGTTCATCAGATTCAACTAATCTATCTAGGCTTTTGAGTAATCTTTCCCTAATTTTGCAAAATTCGCTTGAGTTTAACCATTTATTCAAATTCTCTTTCAGAATTGCAGCAGCTTGCTTAATTTCAGCGTCGGAATAGTTGTTTTCTTTTGCTTCTTGCTTTTTTTGAATGCGACGAACTGCTTTAAAAGCCAGATAAGCTGACTGCCAATTATTGTAGAACTGTGGCAGAGTAGGAGATGGTGGTAACTGCCCTAGAATCTTAGCGTCGGGGCGATCGCCTCCCAACCAAGCCTCCAAGGTGACGGGAAACCCTGTCTCAAAACACCCCTTCCCTATTTCCAGAATAACGGACTTCCCCATTACTGCTTTCGGCACTGGTTTCTATTTTGACATCATACACTCAAGCCGCCCCTAACAGGATTACTGTTGAGCGCTCTTTCTATAACTTTACACTCGGCCTCCTGCTTAAGTATGCCCACATACTTGAATTGATGAATACTTTTCCCAGTCGAGTGCTTCCTTTTTCTATTAAGACTTCACTAGTTGCCTAAACTTTTACTCTCCCCGAAGTGACAAAAGAGGGATTACGCAGTTGGTGGGAGAGACAGCCAAGGAGCCGCTAAGTAGGAGCGTACCGCCTCACGAACAATACTGACTTTGGACTCATACCAACTGATGCCAGTATTAAACCAGTAGATATCCAGGCGCAGAAACGCTCGAATCGCTTGCGCCAATGTGATTGCGCCCTCGCACGAGCCGAACGTACTTGGGCTTTCTCCACTCCACAGCACTGCTCTAGACCGGGCGTGGTATTCCTCAATCGACCACTCAAAATCCGCCCACTGCTGGCGTTGTAAGAAACTCATCTTTAAATCATTGGTCGCCCAGTAGTCAATGTCACCGTCTGTGGCAACTATCTTGAATACTCGGATGAACCCATAGCTAATGAGCTGAACTACTGTTCCAGTGGCAGCGATCGCAACGTCACAGATCCGTCGGTTTCCTGTCTGATCGGCATTCACTAACCGATTACGTTTCAGTCGAGTCAGCCAGATCCAGCTATAGCTGGCAATCAACTTCAAATTGGTTAATACTCTGAACCAACTATCAAAGGCTACGCACCTGGGCTTGAAACCTCTCTCATGAACCCTTGTTAGCATGGCTCGAAAGTGGTCATTTTTGGTCGCCCCGTCTACCTCCTTCTCATAAAGTCGATAATCACAGGGGATGTGTTTATCCCCATCCGACCACAGTAGGCTCGTCAGATTGATGCCTTGAACAACGCGATACAAGCCTACCAGACCATTGCCGAGTGACTAACTCCATCTGTTTGGCATACCACTTGTCGAGCATCGTATCATCAATCACCAGAAGCCCTTGCTCTAACTCAACTCCGTGTCTTTCGCCTCGTGCCAAAGCTCATTAGGCTCTGGTTCAAACTGTCACACAAACGTGGCGCTCGCTTCCCTGAGTTCTCAAGTTAACCAATCATGCTGGTTCAAGGTTATGTAATGCCGCGTAAAAACTCATATCGCTACGGTCTAAAACTTAGAGGCGCAAGGCTCACGCGCTCTCTCTGAAATCAAGTACAACCGTTATTTTAAAAGCAGCCTTAACAGTCTTTTCGATTAGTTCTGCTTGCTCAATTGTGAAAGTACAGCTTGCTATAAATGCTACCACTTTTGAGCCTCTGCTACAATTGCTTTAATTTGGGAGTGTAGAGCTTGCTGTTAAATTATTAAATTGATATTAAGTGTACCGGAACGGTAAAAAACCTCAAAATTAACTTTTTAGGACTGAGTTTCCATGATTTTTTTTGCATAAATTTGCATAAATTTGAGTTTTTGTGAGTTTTTTTGAGTAAAACTATGCAAGCTCAGCTTGAATTATTACCTGAAGTCGAGGCAGTATTTGCAACTAAAAACTCAAAATAATGCAAATTTATGCAAATTTATGCAAGCTGGGAAACTAAGGAAAAAAGCAGAGATGAGCGATAGCAAGCAATGTTTTTGTGATCACAAACCTGACTTTTACGTGCAGAAATAAAAATAATGCAGGCTGTAAAACAACTGCATCAATCGGTACTGACTCCCATGCAATACGATCGCGCTTGTCTTTGTATTGGACATCTGGGTTAGGTTTTTCCGCTTTGAGTGAGACGAATCTGGAGAGAGGCAATACCCAGGATACGCTTCTGAATGAGAGTTGAGGTCGCGATCGCTAAAATCTACCCAATGAGCAATTCTCCCACACCGTAAACTACGCTACGTTGCACAGGTAAAGTACATTGCCTTCGTAACATGAATACCAATCCTCAACCCAAACCACCTTTTTCTCAAACGAATCAGGATACACCGGAAATTGGGGGAGGGTTGCCCGTCATTGAATACTGGGCAGAGCATACGCTATCGCCAGAAGGTCCAAAGCTGTGGAAAACGTTATTGCACCATAGTGCTTGCCTCTCCTGTTCCTGGGGCACTGGCGGACAAAAGGGAGGGTTTACGAACGAAGAAGGCGAAAAACTGCAACGCTGCATGAAAAGCGTTGAGGCAATTTCAGCCGAGATTAAACCGGCCATTCGAGAAGAATTCTTCGATACTCACTCGCTCGCCCAATTACAACGGTTAACTTCTATGGAAGCTGATCGCCTGGGAAGGTGGAGTTTTCCAGTGATTCATCGAGCTCGCAGCGATCGCTACGAGCGGATTTCCTGGGAGGAGATCTATACCATTGCCACGGCTGCGTTCCAAAAACCACCACAACGAGTCGCCTCTTATAGTTCCGGGCGTGGCTCCAACGAAGCGGCGTTTCTACTGCAACTGATGTTGCGAACCTTGGGATCAAATAACTTGGCGGATTGTTCGGATCTATGCCATGCACCTTCCACCACGGCACTGAAGGAGATGTTTGGTACTAATACCTCGATCGTCAGTTTGGAGAGCCTGAAGCAGGCAGATTGTGTTGTATTAGCGGGAGCCAATTCCTCCTATAACCATCCTCGTTTGATGAATGAGTTGATTAAACTGCGCGATCGCGGCGGCAGGGTGATTGTAATTAATCCCGTGATGGAAATCGGCTTGGTCAAATTTGGCTCTCCCGCCTTCCCCATTAAATCTCTGATTCCCGGTTCAGACATTGCTTCGCTCTATCTTCAGCCGATTCCTGGTAGTGATGTGGCATTGTTTGTCGGCATTCAGAAAGCACTGATGGAACAGGGGTATGTGGATCGGGCTTTTCTGCAAGCGCACACTGAAGGCTGGCAAGCTGTATTGGAACAAGCGCGATCGCTCGACTGGAACACCCTCACTACAACTTGCGGTGTTTCCCAATCCGAAATTGAAACCGCTGCCCAGATCATCGGCACATCTAAAGGAGTCGTCTTTGGATGGGCGATGGGCATTACGCAACATACCAATGGGGTTGATAACGTTTACAGCATTGCCAATACCGCCCTAATCAGTGGACAGATCGCTAAAATGGGAGCCGGAGTGATGCCAGTGCGGGGACATTCCAACGTGCAGGGTTTTGGCTCGATGGGTGTGACGGTAAAGCTCAAAGAAGAGATTAAGCAAGCATTAGAGCAGTTGTTGGGGCGATCGCTTAACTTGCCGAAAGGCTACCACACCCGCGATCTGATCGAAGCAGCAGTTGCCGGGAAAGTGGATAGTTTGCTCTGTGTGGGCGGCAATCTCTATGGTGCCAATCCCGATTCGGCACAGGCGAAACGAGCGTTGGGCAATATTGACACCATTATCTATCTCGCGACCAAACCCAACATTGGACACTTTAATGGACTGGCAAAAACCAATACGATCGTCATTCCCGTCCTCAATCGATTTGAAAACCCACACAAAACGACGGTGGAATCGGGTAACAACTTTGTGCGGCTCAATGATGAAGGCACAACCCACTTGAAAGATGCCGATTTGATTTCAGAAGTTGAATTCCTCACAGAATTGGCATATCGGTTGCTAGGTGAGTATCCCGTCGAGTGGCGCAAACTACAGGATACTCGTTACGTGCGGCAGTTGATTGCCAGAACTATTCCCGGTTACGAAAAGATTGGGGCGATCGATGATACGAAAGAAGAGTTTACTATCTCTGGACGCATTGTCACCGAACCTCACTTCAAAACGCGATCGGGCAAGGCGAAAATGTTTACGACTCCGTTGCCAACACTGACTTTACCAGACGTTAGCGAGTTTGGTATGGAAGAACCTGCCAATAGTCTTGTTCTGGCATTGATGACCGGACGCAGCTATTCTCAGCATAATACGGTGGTTTACAAAATTGGTGACAAGTATCGAGGGATGCCGCACCGTCACTGCATTTTAATGAATCGCTTGGATGCAGAGAAAATTGGGTTAGCAGAACACGATCGCGTTACTGTACAGGGTGATGCTGACAAACTCGACAATATCGAAGTGATTTACGGTGCTGTGCGGTCAGGTGCAGCGTTGATGTTCTATCCCGAAGTGAATGTCATTTTTAAGGCAAAAACAGAAACACGCTCTGGTACGCCTGCTTACAAACGGGTGCCTGTGCTGGTTTATAACAAGGAGCGATCGCCCAAAATAGCCCAATTGTGAAATTAAAGTCGTCTATTCTTCACTTGCATAAAAAGGAGGGATGGACGGTAGCAAGCGTTGCGGCTAAATTTCTCAAGTGCGCGCAAGCAATCGCTGTACTCGCTACATGGCAATTACCTTCAACTCAGCCTTACGGGAAATTAAAGTCACCACATCTGGTTTATTCGCTATTCGCAAATTATGTCTGTTCAGAAAGAGAGGGTATAGTCAGAGGCCAAGCGATCGCACCTCTGTACCATGAGCGTCCCTTAAGCTGCCAAGAACGATCCAGAACTCTACGCCTTACTTAGGGCTTACTGAATAAGTTAGTAAAAATCGCGTAGGCGTAGCCAGCCGTAGGCATCGCAACTAATGGGTGATTCAATCTCGGCGAAACATAACTTTTTGTTGACTATAACTTGCCCCGTGATAGCTTTTAATAATCATTGAACCATAAATAGGTGTGATTTTCGGTTTGTGACATAAAAACACACACAAAACCCGTCTTAACCAGGTAGAAAGGTTCATTACTAAAAAAGTAATAGAAATAGCTGTTTGTGAAGTATTATCAAGTTTTGTCATCACTCGATTCAAGCTAAATCTTCTTTTTCCTTGTCCAAATTTGCCCTCAATTGCATTTCTAATTCTTTCATCTTCTAAGGCTTGTTTCTTGGTTTCCTTACTAACATTTGCTGGTGGCCTTCCTAACGGAGGCCCACTGATTCTAATTCCTCTTTCTTTACACCAGGCTCGATTTTCCCTGGTTCGATAAATGCGATCTGCATGGACTGATTCTGGGTAATATCCTGTGTAATTTTTAAAGGCTTCTATTTGTGCTTTTAAGTCTCCTGATTCATTAAAGTTATCCCAACTTATCCGGTCTAAAAATACATATCCTTCAATGCAACTCGCTGACAGTTTAGCTCCAAACTCGACGGGTTTTCCTGCTTTTCCTCTCACAATAGGACGGATGTGCGGTTGACTTAAACTTACTATTCTGTCCTCTATACTCTGTTTTTTGTTTTCAAATAACCAGAGTTGTTGGCGATAGACTTCTGTGAGAACTAGCAAAGTTTTATACTGCTTTTGGCTCAGACTTTGTAGGGTCGCACCTAATTCGATTAGCTGTTCAATATGAGCGAGGTTTCTTTTGATATATTGCAGTTGTTTTTTAAGGGCTTGGATTTTTTTGTTTCGTAATGGTCGTCGTTGTTTGGCTACTGTTAAGTAGTCTTTTCTGGCTATTTTTCGGCTTTGTTCTGGGTTTCTTATTAATTTTTACTTTGAGGGATTTATAGAGGATATCGATGATTTTTTCGGTATGAACTCTGGCTCGGTTTAATAGTCCTAAGTCGGTGGGATAGCTAATATCTGCTGGGCACAGGTTGCATCTATGATTAATTTTCCTTGATTGGTTGATTCATTTTTTGCGTCCGAATCCTTTTTTTTTCGGGCGGTTTTGGGGTAGTTTCGCGCATTTTATTGACCATTCTTTCATTGACTTTCTTGATTAGATTCGCACTAATTCTTTGCCGAAAGTGGACTAATAGTGATGGGTCAAATGGGGCTTCATTACGCTCTGGTTGATTGGCCGATAAAGTATTGCAGGTATGGGTTTTCGCGGATCTGTTCTACTGTTTCTATATCGCTTATTCCCAGTTTTTCTTTGATGATTAATGCCCCTAATGCCATCCTAAATGATTTGGCTGGTGCTCCCATTTCGGTCGGGAAATTTTCAGCATATTCTGATTCAAATTCTGACGCCTGGGATTAGTTGGGCCATTTTCACCCAACGGTTATCTTGTGATAACCTTCCTTCAAAGGGGAGTTCAAAGTCGGATGGGGGGCTTGGGGCAAGCTCAGCTTTTCTATACACGCTCGCAGGTGGTGATGCACGGGTTTTGAGTCATTATACCTGTTTTTCTTGCACCCTTAGTACTTTTTTGGTCGGAAAATCCATACACTGTTTACTTTTCTCACTGATTCAGCAAGCCCTACTTAGCTTGATTGACGCACTGAGAGTAGGTCGAGTGCGGGAGCAACCTTTGGCAGAAGGCGAACTTAAAAACAGGCTCCTCACTGTATGAACCCGCAGATATCTATGCTGGAAACAGTCGTACCCAATGTAATAGAACACCAACAGGCTTGGTGGATGGCTGCAAGAGCAACTGGAGCGCACAAGCCAACTGAACTACAACTCTTGCTATAAAATGGCTACCGCCCTTGTTCCGAAGATTGATACGAATAGCTGCATAGCGAATAACTGGGTTAGAGTCGATTAAGGAGTTACCCCCTTAACCTCTCCTTCAAAACCGTGCTTGTAACTTTCGCTACACACGGCTCCTTGATAATTCCACCCTTGTTATGGGTACGAGTTATAACGGTTTGTCATCATGGTTTTCGCACCTTTCAATCCTACCTACACGGTCTTTATCAGTAGAGCCGTTAGTCCGGTTCTGATAAGTGTCAATGTTAGGGCTGACCTTGGGGTAACTTGACCCGTCTTTAGCCGTTTTTGAGTCGTGGCAGTGTCTGTGTAGAAGTTGAAGGTTATCGTAGGTATCTTTACCGCCTATACTTTTTGGTTTAATATGGTCAACTTCTACAATATCTGCACTGGTAAAGTACAGACCACAGTGAGAACAAATACCCTTTTGTTGCTTGATTAATTCTGATACTCGTTTAGGAGTATCTGGGTATTCTCCCCTTCGCTTACTCCAGTAAGACCAGTCACCATTGTAAGGACTAGCTTCGCCTTTCACCTTTGTGTGCCGTACAATTGCCGTGTCAGCGTGAAGGGTTAATGTTATCCCGTCTTCGGTTCTGAAACACCATTTGCGGTTGCCTACTGGTCGCCAGTATTTATCCACGTTGATGTCCCCTTTTCCCCTCGATTTTGCCCAAGCTCTTAATTTTTGCCACGTTAGGCTATCAACCTTCTCAAAGGTTGCCTTGCTAACTTTAGTTGAGTAATAGTTTGACCATCCCCTAATAATTGGATTGAGCTTGCTAATTAAAGCAGCTTGAGGGGCGGTTTTGTGGGTGTCTATTACCTCAGCAATCTTGGCTAGATGCACCTTTATTTTGGCTTTCGAGGGTGTAATTAGTGTGTTAAAACTGAGCGGTATTCCTTTTGTATTTTTGGCACATCGATATGTGCCAGTTTTAAATTGCTGTACATGGAACCCTAAGAACTCAAACCCGACATTACCTTCAATCTCAATGAAGGTGTGGGTTAATTTTGTTTTACTTGGCTTTAATTCCAATCCCATATCACTTAACCAGTCTGCAATTATCTCTTTACACTTCATAACTACACTCAAATTTTCGTGCATAATTACGAAGTCGTCAGCATAGCGAATTAGGCTAAGGGCTTGGCGATTATCTCGTTTAGTTCCTTTTAGTGTTTCCGCGTACTTTTTTACTCTTTCTTCCATACCATGTAGGGCAATGTTCGCCAGTAGCGGAGATATTACCCCGCCTTGTGGTGTACCCTCAAAAGTAGGGAATAATGAATCCTGCTCACAGTACCCTGCTTTTAGCCATGTCCTAATTTGACGGCTCAAGGTAGGGTATGTGTGTATTTTTGTGAGTAATGCTTTATGGTCTATACGGTCGAAGCATTTAGCAATATCAGCATCCAGCACATATTTTGCTTTTTGTTTGATACCGTCAAATATTGCCTCAATCGCATCGTGACAGGAACGCCCTGGTCTGAAGCCGTAAGAATTAGGCTCAAATTTTGCCTCCCACTCAGGCTCAAGCGCAGATTTTACTAACGCTTGCAAAGCGCGGTCTTCCATTGTAGGTATTCCCAGAGGTCGCTTTTCATCACTACCGGGTTTTGGAATCATTACCCGTCTAGTGGGTTTGGACTTCCCGGTAACTCTCAACCGTTTAACCAGTTTTACCCGTTGCCTGGGTGTTAGGGATTTTACCCCATCAACCCCAGCAGTATTCTTTCCTTGGTTATCTTGGGTAACTCTACGTACCGCTATACACTTTGCAGACCAAGACCTAATTAGGGTCTTTTGAAGTTTGCGAACTGCTTTAACGTCACCTCGTTCACTCGCTTGGAATATTCTCTTTTGCAACTTGAAAGTTACCCGTTCTAGCTTGCGCCAGTTGATATCTTTCCATTCCACCGTCAGATTTTTCTGCGTATTAGACATATATATTGCTACTTGGATTATTCCTTTGAAATTACCGAGTATCTGTCAGCATATCTCTACCATTACAGTAGAGCATTCGCTTCTGATACCATCCCGCTCTTAACTATCATTCGTTTAGCTACTTACTGGATTTCGACCTCTCCAGAGGTAGTTAAGAGTTACTTCGTTCCGATTACACATTTGATTGAGTCTTTAGCGCGATGCTCTCCACCGGGTTTATGGGCGGTGCTTATAAGTCGGAGCTACAACCGCTTATGCCCTATCCTTGCCTTTTGGCTTGGTGTTTATCAAGTCTTTACCGTACTTTTTTTTTCAGCGGGTTTATTCTTGATTCAGTCTTTTACACCATCAAAAGTTACGATGGTTCAAACGCATCTTTGCTTACGCTACGCATGGACTCTTGCTAGACAGGTTTCTGGGTTGACTCCCGAAAGTTCTGCCGTTTAACCCCGCTTTAGCCTAGTGGTTGCTACCCAGTAAACTAGGGGTTATGCTTTCACCTCTGCACTTGAGGGGTAGGACTTGACTCACGGAGCCTCACCTACAAATGTAATCAGTTGTCACTAACTGCCTGAGCAGCTAGGCTAACCGTCCCATAAGGGTTTGAATCCTTATTTTAGGTTAAACGAATCGCACGGGGCAATCTTTTAGGCAATCTTAACAGTCTATTCGATTAATTCGGCTTACTCAAGACAGTCTATTCAATTAGTTCGGCTTGCTCAAAACAGTCTATTCAATTAGTTCGGCTCAGCGAGAGATTGAGAGCAAATTATCAATCTTGAGCCTGTTTTGAATCAATTGCAATTTCCATTGCTTCAATTCAGGATTGCAGAGTTTGTTGTAAAAATCTTAAATAATTCTTAAGCGTACCAGGACGTGAAAAAACCTCAAAATTCACTTTTTTGGAGTGAGTTTTTTTGAGTTTTTCTGCATAAATTTGAGTTTTTTTGAATAAATTTGTGCAAGCTGCAAATTGAAGTGTTCGCTGTTTTTGGCTTAATTAGCAACAAAAAACTCATAAAAACTCAAATTTATGCAAATTTATGCAAATTTATGCAAGGTAGAAAGCTTGCACAAAAAGCAGAGATGGATGGTAGCAAGCAATGTTTTTGTGATCACAAATCTGACTGTTAAGTGCGGAAAGAAAAATAATGCACCCTCCTTTTACGGAAGCCTAACCGCAAGGTCGGGTTTAATACTTTTTTAAGCTTTAATGACAACTGTAACTGTTTGTACTACAAGTTAACTGAATATTGTCTCGACACAATAATGCTCCGTTTTTTGGCATAAAGCGATGCCTGCGGCTGGCTACGCCTACGCGTAGTCGGCTCCGACTGCACAAAAATTACCATTCTGACCCCGGCATAGATAATGTATGCTCGCATTATCGGCTCGCGCAACATTGAGCGGTGGGACAGTTGTTGCCATACCCATAGATCATCTCAACTTGGGACAGTGCGGTGAGTGTACTGACTTCAAAGAGAGCTACTACGAATCGACTTCCCGCGATCGCAAGAGCCTCGCGCATAGAACCCACCACTACCACCAGCTTTTTGCTCGCTTGTGACTACCATCGCCGGAGTCAGAGGGCACGCGATCGCACCTCAATGAACAATTTATACAATTAAAGGAAATTATCGTAGTCAATCTCTACTTTAATAAACCCTAATAGCCCTCTCCAATTGGGGGGGATAAAATCACCAGAATAGCGGGGTTCAATTACAGTTGTTAACTTGTATATTTACAAACAGTGATTACCGATTAAAAGCTATGAAAAATTTACCGAAAGTCAGACCCAGAGAGCAGCTATCAAGCCATATCCACATCCGCTTGACTGACTCCGATTACAGCCAAATTCAAACACTAGCTCACCAAGTAAACTTGAGTATGAGCGACTTCATGCGTCGTGCAGCTTTGAGGAGAACTATGCCACACCCTCTATCTGTATTTGATTTGAAAGCCTATCAAGTTTTATGCCAAATTAATGCTCAACTTAAAATGGCAGCAAACAACCTCAATCAGATGAAGAAAGCTTGCAATAGTGCTCTGGTATTGGGAGAACCCGTTATTGTTAATAGAGGACTCTTAGAAAATGTACAGCAACTTATTCGAGAGAACCAAACTGCAATTAAAACAATAGTTGCCAACCTCACCAATTCTACAGTCCGCTAATTCTTAATAAACCTCAGCAATTGATGTAATAAATCTACTGTGAAACGGCTATGATTGGCAAACAAATCAAAGGTACAGGCTTTCGTGGCTGTCTGAACTATGTGCTCGGCAAAAAAGATGCCGATTTAATTGGTGGTACTATGTGTGGACAAACACCTGAAGAACTTGCTGCTGAATTTGCCATTGCCAGACAACTAAGACCTAACCTGAAAATAGCAGTATTTCATGCTACTTTATCTGTCGATTCTACCCAGAAACTAGAAGTAGATGTTGACAATGACCAGCGCTGGCTGGCAATTGCAGCTAACTACATGAAAGCGATGGAATTTGACAATAATCAGTATGCAGTTGTCAAACACAGCGATACAAACCATGACCACATTCACATCGTTGCCAGTCGCATTCGCCTAGATGGAAGTGTCGTTGATGATAGCTGGGATTATTACAGAAGCCAAGAAGTAATCCGCCAGTTAGAAAGAGACTACAATTTAGAAGCTGTTACACCTAGTTGGGAAACATATAAGCGAGCTCCGACTACTGGAGAACACAGGTACTTACAAAGCAAGGGAAACAAGAGTGTCAGAGTGCAATTACAAGACCTAATTGATGAAGTCACCCAAGATCAGCCAACTATGCCAGAATTTGTTGAACGGTTGCAGCAACAAAGCGTAGAGGTGCAAGTAAAAACAACTCAAAGTGAACTAAGTCAAGGCATTTCTTACAAAATAGATGGAGTTGCTTTTAGCGGTACTCAATTAGGGAAAGCCTACACTTTTTCTGGATTGCAGAAGTATCGAAATGTTAGCTATGATCAAGGGCGAGATAACGCCCTAATTGATGCTTTAATGCAGCCACAACACTTAGAAATGGCTGGGGATGAAAAACAGGCAAATGAGTTAGAGTCGTTACAATCTGAGGTAGAAGCAACTGTACCTAAAATTCTGGCAACAGCAAATGAATTAGAGTTGCCACAATCTGAGATAGAAGTCACCGTACCTGTAATCCCTGCAACACCAAATAAATTAGAGTTACAACTATCAATGCTGCCAGAACAAAAGTCTCAGAAACAACAGAAGCAAGAAGAACATAAACCCCACCAATCATGGGGAAATGAAATTGCCCCAATCGTACTCGCTCTACTTGATTCTTATCAAGCAGATAGCCTTGAAAGTAACAACAAACGCTATCAAATCGATCGGCTTCCCGAAAGTTGCGATGTTGTAGTTCAGCGTGTAGATACCCTTGAACCCGTACCGAATTGTACACAGGTACTCGGTTTTAATTACTCCAAAAAAGGACTAAAAGTTTGGCACAACCTGCTAACTCAAGAGGATGTAGAACACTTTCAGGCCGTTGACCAGCAGTTGTCCGACAACCAGCAACAACTACAACAGCAACAAACACCGCAACAGCAAATTTTAGAAGCTCAACAAGAAAACCTACAAAACCGCACCATAGCTGAAGAGATCGTTCCCATTGCCGGAGCAGCATTAGAACACACACTACTTACTACTAAAACACCAGCACCAGCAATAGATTGGAACCAGTATCGCATTAGCTGGAATCGTCAAGAGCTAGAACTTGCCATAACCGTTTCTGACGGTAGAGGCGAGATTCTTCGAGCCAGTTTTGAAGACGACGGAACCTATCACTTACCAGCTTGCTCCGTTACACCAGAAGATGTGAAAAACTTTCAAACTTTGCGCCAAGAATTGCAGGAACAATTGCCCTACAAAGCACCTCAACTACAAAAAAGTTTATCCAACCAGCTACAGCGACAACCGCCTAGCCGCAAACAAATTGAACTCGACTGAACTTATCCCCCCAATTGGAGCGCTCCGATTTTACTGTTAAGATTCACTCTCTTAGCGGTAGGCAAAAGTCCATTTAATATTTTACAATCGTCGAAAGTTACCAACCATTATTCCACTTTACGCTGCAAAATCTTACCATGAAACTAGAAGAAATCACACCAATAATCACCCCCTACCGCTCCCTCCAAATTGGCGAATCTTTAATCGAAATTCTCAAACTAGAAGACGAATATTGCCTATCTCAGACTCAAGCAGAAAGAGCCATTGGCAAACAAGATAACTCTACTTTAAGATACCAGCTCGAACGAGCGCAACTGTGGAAATCACCTTGGAATAACTCTCTCAAAGTTAAAAAACAAGCCCCCAACGGCAAACTCGATCAAATCCGTACCATTCATCCCATCCCTCTCGAAATGGTCTATTTATATTGGCAGCTTCAAGCCCAAACCCGGCCCCAAGCTAAAGCCCTAATTGAAACACTCGGAGAAAATGGTCTTGAACAGTTTAAACAAATTGTTGATAGTGCTTTCAGGAGTTCTGAGCAATCACAACCCTCTATTTCCTACCAAATTAATCCGCCATTGAAGCCAGAAAATATCACGCCAACACACTCGCAAACGGAAACCAAAATCCAAACACAGCAACCAGTGGCTTTCACAAATATAGACTATACAGAGGAAATTCCTTGTGGTAAATTACTCAAGTTCAACAACTTTGAGATAGAAGTCTTCAAGTTCCATAACATCTACTGCCTTTCTCAAAAAGAAGTGTTTAAGACCATCGACAAATCACCTGCGGGAGCCGACATAGAATATTGCCTCCGACGATTTAAACTTTGGCACTCAACCTTACCAGAATTCATTATTATCAAAAAACTCTGTTGTCCGCCTCCTAAATATTTTTTAATCAATTTCCGCTTAGAAGCTGAACGCAACAATCGCATAAAACCTGTTCCTTTAAACATGGCTTACCTTTACTGGAAGGTTCAAGCTATTAACGGTCAGTTTCCAGCTATCGAACTAATAGAAGCTTTAGGAGATAATGGTTTAGAACGACTCATGGAATTAGCTGATGCTACTTTTAATGCCACTGTTGAAACCAAAGTAAAGAACGCCTTAACTCCCCAATCTAGCTATTCAGAAATAGTCACATTATCAGCCATTGACAAACCTGAATATCCGACCGTTCAACAAACAAGCCAAACTCAGGAAATCCATGAATGGCAGCAATTTAAGTTTGAAGGAAAACAAGTGCGGATGGTAGGAACACCGGATACCCCTTCATGGATAGCTCAAGATGTTTGTGATGTCTTAGGGATTGCTGAAGCCAGATCCTCAATGCGGGATTTTGATGAAGATGAGAGAGGCGTGCATACTATGCACATCACCGAAATCACTGGAAAACAACGGTTACAGCCAATGCTAACTGTTACCGAACCTGGAATGTACAGATTGCTCTTAAAATCTCGCAAGCCAATAGCAAAGCGCTTTAAGAGGTGGGTGTTTCACGAAGTGCTACCAGCTATTCGTAAAACAGGCTACTATAGTACCGATCGCTCCCGCGACAATTCTGAATTCTCTGAACTTGAACAGGACTTAGAGAGAGCAAAGCATGAAATCAAACAATATCAAGCAGAAAGCTACAAATTGAGACTGTCAATCGAGCGAACCAAATTTTCTTTTAACCATTTAGTTCAAGAAACAACCCACGTTTTCTCTCTCTTAAATAGCCTATGAGATATTGAGGGTAATTGTAAAAACCGCTGTCCATGTCCGTGAGGGAGCCGCTTTCAGCGGCTTAGTAGAGCTCACTCAATCCATCAGGAAATGAACCTAGCTCTCACCCTAAAACACCTTCCTGGTCTTAGTCCAACTGAAGTTGAAAAACTGAACCAAATTGGAATTCGCACCATTAGCGACTTACTCTACTATTTTCCCACAAAGCATCTCACCTATAAACGCACTCGCATTACTGAAGCAGTAGCAGGAAGTTACGTAACAATTGCAGGCAAAATTGTCAGTCACAGCATCTTCAACTGCCGAAACAACCCCAAACTCACTTTACAAAAGTGGATAATCCGTGATAAAACGGGTCGAATCACCTGCACTCAATTCTACCACCATAGCTATTACCAATCCCTGGCATGGCGTTCCGAGCAAATCGAACTTTACACCTCTGGTTCAATTGTAGTAGTGACTGGCCTCGTTAAAGAAGACAGCTATGGCAAAAACATCAACAATCCCGCTGTTCAAGTATTAAGTCTAAGTGATGCTAAAGCCAGCACAACTTCCATTGTACCTGTCTATAAACAATGCAAAGGGATTGCGTCAGAAACAATCGGAAAATGTACCCGCATAGCAATTAACTGCGTTGGTGAAATTACCGATCCGCTACCCAAAAAACTTCGCGCGAGTTTACAACTTACCCATTTGAAGGAAGCGATCGCATATATCCACTTCCCCCCTGACCATGAGGCGTTAGAAAGGGCAAGGCGGCGCTTAGCCTTCGATGAATTTTTCTACTTGCAACTGGGACTATTGCAGCGCCGATATGCCTTGCAGCAACAGCCGGGATGCCCCTTGGCTGCAACAGTCGAATTGCTAGGCAATTTCTACAAAACGTTACCTTTTGCCCTCACCAAAGCGCAGGAACGAGCCATTCTTGAGATTTTAACAGACATGGAACGCCCTGTACCCATGAATCGCCTGCTGCAAGGGGATGTGGGTGCTGGCAAAACTGTCGTAGCCACAGTTGCTATGCTGGCTGCCGTTGAATCCGGCTATCAAGCAGCACTCATGGCACCAACAGAAGTTTTAGCCCAGCAGCACTACCGCAAAATTAGGCAGTGGTTAGAACCATTGGGGGTAGAAGTCGCCCTACTCACTGGTTCCACTCGGACTCAACAACGCCAATACCAACTGAGGCAATTAGAATTAGGGCAAATTTCCTTGCTAATTGGTACTCATGCACTGATTCAAGACACTGTGAACTTTAAGAAACTGGGAATGGTTGCGATTGATGAACAACACCGATTTGGTGTCCAGCAGCGGCTCAAATTGCAGCAAAAAGGCGTTAGCCCTCACATCCTGACAATGACAGCTACACCCATTCCCAGAACTTTAGCACTGACACTACACGGCGATTTAGACATCAGCTTGCTCAATGAACTACCACCGGGGAGACAGCCAATTCAAACTCGGCTATTTACAAGTAGAACTCGCCGTCAAGCAGATCAGATAATTCGGCAACAACTCCAACTCGGCCATCAAGCTTATATCATTCTCCCTCTTGTCGAAGAATCTCAAAAGCTTGACCTCAAAGCAGCCATTGAAGAACACCGACAATTGAGTGAAAATGTCTTTCCTGATGTTAATATCGGGCTACTGCACGGCCGCATGAGTTCAGCAGAGAAAGAAACAGCGATCGCCAATTTTAACGCCAATCACACTCAAATTCTAGTATCCACCACCGTCGTTGAAGTAGGAGTTGATATTCCCAACGCCACCGTTATCTTAATCGAACACGCGGAACGATTTGGTCTGTCGCAATTGCACCAACTCAGAGGTCGAGTAGGACGAGATACTGCACAATCTTACTGCTTACTGATGAGTGATTCCAAGTCTAGCAATTCCAGAGAGCGACTTACGGTGATGGAGACTTCGCAAGACGGCTTTTTCCTAGCTGAAATGGATTTGAGATTGCGAGGCCCTGGTCAAGTGCTGGGTACTCAGCAAACCGGTCTTCCTAAATTTGCTACTTTGGATTTAGTCAAAGACCAAGCAATACTAGAACAAGCTAGGAAGGCAGCACAATTAGTTACTAAAAAAGACCCCACTTTGAAACGATGGCCTGAACTCTCGAAAGAATTGTTCCGGCGACAATAGGTTATTAAGGCGAGGGGGGGAGGGGGAGAATTTAACTCTGACTTCCTACTCCCTTCTCCGCCCTCACCTTCGCCTTCCCCTTCCTTTTTTAGATGAATAGCGTATATACTTAAAATACAACTATCCAAGATATTAAACACCATGAGTCAGTACAGCCATGCCTGCTAAAGATGCTTTTCACGAAGTCGTTAAAATTGCTCTCCAGAAAGATGGATGGCAGATTACTCACGATCCTTACACTTTACAAGCAGGAACTCTCGAACTTTACATTGACTTAGGTGCAGAAAAAGTAGTTGCAGCCCAAAAAGATGGACAGAAAATTGCCGTTGAAATTAAAAGCTTTATTGGCCCATCCAAAATCTCCGAATTTTACACAGCTTTAGGACAATTTATTAGTTATCGAGCAGCTTTGCAACAACAAGAATCTGACCGCATTTTATACCTGGCAGTACCCAGCAATGTCTACGATAGTTTTTTCACAATGGGCTTTATTCAGTCTTTACTTAAACAAAATCAAGTCCATATAGTTATTTATAATACAGCGGAGGAGGCGATCGCACAATGGCAAATGTAGACCTTTATAGGCAGCACATTCAAAATTTACTCTCTCAACACGCCAGTCTGGTTTGGGATGAGCGAATTCAGGCTCAAACTATCTTTGATACCGAACACGATCATTATCAATTAGTATATGTAGGCTGGCGCAATCAGCAGCGAATTTATGGCCCAGTTTTACACCTAGATATTATCGACAATAAAATTTGGATTCAGCAGGATGGAACCGAGGTAGGTATTGCCAATGAACTCGTAGAATTAGGAGTTCCTAAACAAGACATTATACTAGGTTTTGACCCCCCTAATATGCGACAATTCAGTGAATTTGCCATCGGATAAATCAGGTTTAATTTTTAAAATAATTAGCTTTTAAAAAAGCTACTTCTTTTAACATTCAATCTCTTTTATCAGTTGGCATAATTTTAACAACTGGCTGTTAAGTTTTTCCCACTCCCACTCCCCGCTATTGCTTTCGCCAACGTGCATCAACCCCTCGTCCCTGACATTGCAAACGTCCAGCATCCCTCTCCCGTCGTAATAGACGACGAATCAAATCAATTCCCACTGTCGGACACCGTTCCTGCAATTCCCTAACAGAAAATTCTTGAGGCAAATTGTTAATCGCATCCAATACAATTGCCGTTTTAGTTCCTTTTGCAGAAGTAACATATCCCACCCGTTGCTCAAATTCTCGATAGGCTGATAGCAGCATAACCCCCAAAAAATACTCCCACCAAGGTAATAAATTATGCTGCCCTTCATGCCATCCCTGGGAAGATTGATAAAGCGTATCGTAATAGCTTTCCTTCGTTCTCTCCACAATCCGTTCCAAACTAATAAATCGCCCCACCTCATAACCGGCTTTGTATAGCAGCAACAAAGTGAGTAACCTTGCCATTCGCCCGTTTCCATCTAAAAATGGATGAATACACAAAAAATCCAAAATATAAGTTGGAATCAGCAATAAAGGTTCTATCTCACCAGATTCCCAGAGGTGATTAAACCGTTCTTGCAAACGTTCCATTGCTGCGGGAGTAGCATAAGCTGGAGTAGGTCGAAACCTCACCAATTTAGTCCCATCAGGATAAGTAGCGCTAATTTCATTATCCACACTTTTCCAGCGTCCACCTGTATTAACAGCAAATTGGTAAAGGTCCCGGTGCAGTTGTAAAATGACTCCTGTACTAAAAGGAATATGAGTATAACTGGTGTGAATTGTAGTTAGCACATCCCGATAACCCGCAATTTCTTGTTCAGAACGATCGCGCGGTGTTGTTTTTTCGGCTACTAACTTCTTGATTCGTTCCAGGGGCACTGTAATACCTTCAATGCGGTTAGAAGATTCGGTACTCTGAATAACCGCCGCTTGGCGCAAAGTGCCTAAAACTTGTGGGGCCTGTTCTTTAAATAACTGTTGCTTTCCCTTGTACTCTCCAATTAGGCGAATTGTTTGAAGCAACCGTTGGTTAAGGGGTTGCTTTTCTATTAAACCTTCTTCAAATGATTGCATATTAATTTCACCTTTTTGTGATAATTATACTGCATAAAAAAGCTTGTCGAAGGGGAAGGGGAAGGGGAAGGAGAGAATTTAACGCTTATCGCAACCAAGGCGGTTAGGACACTCGCTCATTGATGAAACTCGCTTATTCTATTCACTTCTTTGTAATTTTGAGAATAAGGGGATGGTTGCTGAATCCAAGTGAACTAAGGAAGGATAAATTTGCGCTTTTCTTTGTTCAATAAAAGCTAACAATAACCTGGATTTTTTCGTTCCTTTACCTTCCTAAGTAATCTGCTTTTTCTACCCTTCCCCTTCCCCTTCCCCTTCCCCTTCCTTCAGCTTAAATAGCTAAGGCGATAATTAGTTTTAGCCATCTTCCTAGCTTCTGCTGTTGTCCAAGGTTTAACCGGAAGCAAATCAGGTTCAGATTCTAACAGCTTATAGGAAAAGAGATCGCCCGTTACTTCAGCAATGACAAAAGCAATAAACTTGCAACAGCTTAACGGCGCTTGTACTACCTGCTTCTCAGTAAACCTAACCACAATCCAATTCCACTCTAAAAATAATTGATTGCGGCGGATATCGGCCTCAGTATCACAACAGTGAGTCGGCTGCTTAGACTTGCCCGCATAAGGTTCATCAATCTCCACATCAATTCCTATCCCCGATGGAGTGTGAATTACAATAAAATCTGCTGAATAGCTTCTTCGAGATGACGGAATTTTAAACTCCGCTGCCTGTACAACTCCCTTAAAATACCGCTGCAAATATTGCAAAAAGCGTTCTTCACTTACCCCTTGTCGAGCTTGAGAACTGCCAATATAACTAACCCGAATTGACATCAAATCCTTGAGCAATCTATTTCTAGAATCAAAGTCAACTTTTACACTTTTTAAAACTGTATTCAACCCTTCTTTTTCCTGCTTAAAACTAGACAATTCTGGCTGTTTTTTTGATAATATCTCTTGTTGCTTATACTCCAAAACCTGCTGCTTATATCTAGATAATAGTTTTTGACGGCAACTAAACACATAACTATAAGCAGCCGCAATTAAACATGAATAAGCCGCTACTACCAACAGCATTTCCCACCATAGCCAACCCCAGGATATAGCAATCAGCGGGAGAGCGATCGCACCATAGAGCCAAGACACCCAAATTAACCACAGTAGCTTGACAGGTAACACTACAGGCGGTTGAGGCGGAGTCAGCAAAACAACAGGTTGTCGGAATTGTTGAGGTTCTTCAACTTGGGATGAGGTAGCACCACTAGAATTTACCTCGGACAAAGGATATTGATGGCAGAACTGCATTACTATTTTGGGGTAAAAAACTATGGGGTAATTCATCTCTTTAAATCCTCTTTTTTTAAGAGCGCTATCGCGCTATTTGTCAGAAAATATTTTTGACCTGTATGCCCAAACCACAAGCATCAAATTCCCAAAAAACAACTGATTTTCCACCAGTTATCAAGATTAAAAACTACAAACAAGATAGGCATCTTGCTCTTGAATCTGACCCAGAAACAATAGCTGCACTTACTCAAATTGAAGCTCGACATGATTACTACCACACCTGCATCAACGGAGGATATTGATGAATCTCGCTACCCAATCTCTCGCTCAAACCTCCCTAGCTGCTGCTCAACTTTGGCATCAACTAGAATCAATAGAAACTCCTGAAGAAATTGACCAACTATTGCAATCCCTTTGGCAAACCCAAGAAAGCCAAGAACTTGCTGTTGACACCCACGCCGACTTAGCTGACCAAATTGATGCCGAAATTGCTGCAATCAAGGCTCGGATGCAGTATTTGATAGAACTGCATTCCACAGCTATCAACAAACTCCAGGGGTGGAGAGAACGCTTAGACAAAACCGTTCTCTACTTCAACGAGTGCGGCGTGTTAACTTCAGAAATTATCGGTAAACACCACCGCATTACTGTGAAGGAAAATCCCCCTACCTGTGAAGTTTTAGTTGATGCTTCTCAACTACCAGAGCCCTATCGCCGCACCGAGACAAAAATTGTAATCTCGGCTGACAAAAAAGCGATAGCAGATGCTTGGAAACAAGGACTGCCTGTAGATGGCACTAGGGTTTTCCGTAAACGCCGAGTTGTTTATAGCCTACTTAAAGGCAGTAACTTGAACGCCTACCCAGCTAATTTAAACTCCCAGTTGCCAGCCGCAGCATCGACCACTCAACCAAAAGCGCAACGCCAAAAGCGCCACTCCCCTTAGATAGGAAAATGGGAAGTTAGGAGGACACAGAAATTTCATTCGCTGCGCCTTTTTCTTCCCTTTCCTCAGCTAAACCTCGCTCCAATAGCTCAAATCATCAAGCTCCTCTTCTGTTGCACCAAAAGTATTAATCCACCTCATAGCTCGCTCAAATAAGTGGCTATTTAACCGCCGCTTATCGGCATCAGACTGAGGCGGATTAGACCCCTGCCAACAATTATCACCCAGCTCAATTTTATCAAGGCATTGAGGGGACTGTGATTCAAATTTATTCTCTTGCATTCTTTAACCCTACCTAATTGTTACCTTCAGTTTAACCCACTTTATAGGGAGTGGGGGAGAATTTGATGCTTACTTCCTAAGCTGTACGGCATTAAAATGGGGTATTTTTTAATGCCAGATAAAAACTCGTCTAATCCTCTCCATTTCTCCCACTCCGCCACTTTCCCCACTCCCACTCCCCCTCCAATTGAGCGGGTAACTATCCCTCAATCATCGGATGTCTTTTCACCTCCAAACTTGTACAAAAGAAATTGAGTGTACGGGCAAAAAGACATAAATTTACCTACTCTAACTCATGGTTTCACGCTTCCATTGATTAACCATCCCTCTTTTCTCACTTTGAGCAGAGAAAAAGATTTATCCTTGTGGCCTCTCGATTTTAGCCACTATTCCCCCCTCCCCATTATTCCGGTACAACCGGAATTGATATCAATCATCACCACTAACTTTTCAGGTTTCAGGAGATACTCATAATGACCAAAAAGCATTCTCAATCACTAGAGCCTACCTGCCAGTATACTGAGCTTCTAGCAGGAGTTGGGCTAAAAATCCCTGTCTTTGATATGTCCTTAGAAAACGGCAAAGAAAAAGGGCGCTACCAAATAGAACCGGAAATCCTCCGAAATTCAATGCTTGAACTACTCTTTCAACCCGAAGAATTAGCAACACTAACCATCGTCAAACCCGACCCAGATGATAGCAGCCTTGACCCTCTCAAAAACATCGACTTTGGAGACGGTATTGCTAGAAGAGTTGCCTTTAGTTCTGGCAAAAATGTGTACTTTGCTGACAAAGAACTCTCCGCCAAACTGTTAAGCGTATTCACAACTCAACCAGACCACTCCTGTCGCTACGGCTCCCTGCTAGTCAGCAGTTGCACTCAAGGAGTCCAGTTGTTAGACTGCTCTGTTAGTGGTGAAACATTGCGAGTCAAAATTGTTGATTCCCAAAGTGACGACCCTTCTGAAAAAGCTTTAGCTCAACGATATCAAACCGGAGACTGTCACGGCAAGATTTCACCAACATTAGCCCAACAATTAGATGCCATTCACAACCGCCCTTTTCAATTTCGATTTGCTTGGCTTTCAGACTGGGAACAAGAGAATTGTGTGACTCCCCAAATTAACTTCCTTGCTAAAGGAACGCTACTTCCCGATGACCAATTAACTGATAAATTAGGCTATGATATCATTATGGATCGCTCTTCCATCAAAGGAGTTGCCGCATTGCAATTAGCTGAATTGATTCCTTGTGGAGATTACGAATTTCCCAAAGCGGTACTAGGAAACCGAGGTAATGCCAAAGTAACTGAATACGAAAATTCCTGGCAATTTTCGATTTGGTACTCCGAAGCAGCTATTCAGACTGACATCGCCACCCCCACCAAACTTGAAGCCCACAAGTTAGCTGACTTGCAAAACAATCGGTTGCAACTTGCTAAATACTTAGTAGAGCAACATGACAAGAAAGTGGCTTTTCAATCTAACATTCACGAAGACAACAACGGATTAGAAGATGAAACCGATGAAAAAGCTCAACGCAATGAATATCGACTCATCTCTATTTTGAGAAACGACAAACTTGGTCAACTCCTTGACTTTCCCAAAGTCGTCGATTTCATGCAAGAACAACTAGCTAAAAAGTGGCGAGACTTAGCAATTAAAGGAGCAATTCATCATGGTTCAGCAATGGCTCAACCCTGTGAAGATTTACAGCCGGGGACAATTGTTGCTCCCCACTTGAAAAACGGCACAGAAGTTATCGTTACCCGATACCCAATTGTCAGTAAAGATAACATTCGCCGCTACACAGTAGACAACAAAAGCCATCCCGAATTAATGCAGTACAAAGGATGCGCCTTCATTCGTCCCGACCAAGCTATGCAGCACCACCAGTGTGATTTTGATGGAGATCAATTAGTAATTACTCCCGCTTCAAAACTCCCCAATATTGCCTCTGAAACCAGACACGCTAATGAAGAAAACGAGTACGAAGCTATTTCCAAGCGCAGCAAAATTGATTACACCAAAGCTACTGATGAAGAGGGCAACCGTAAGTATACCAAACTGCGGCAAATTGCCGTAGCGATCGCACACAACAAAATCGGCTGGGTTGCTACCTTAATTGGACGAGTACAGTCTTCTGTACCCCAACCAAAACAACCTACAAACTTATTTAACCACAAGAAGCAGAAACTACTCGGTCAACTGTTTGATGCCCTACAAATTGAAGTGGACAGCCCCAAAAGCGCTACTCGCACAGAAGACTACCACCCCAATTTGCTAAATCTTGCTAAGGAATGGTCGAACGAATACCCCTCTTACTTGTTTGACTTCAAAGACGACCCCCGGCTTTACAAAACAGTACCACTGCCCGCAGAAGACAATGCTGCTATCAGTTGCATCGCTCGCAGTGCGGTTAACCCTGAGTGGGAACCCACCCGCTTAACCAGCCGCCACCGCGACGAATTTCGCTACCTGTTCCCTTCTCCTAAAGATTTAGATGAGAGAGAAGATTGGGAGAAATACTACGTGACATGGGCCAAAGATACTAAAGAACGATATCGAGAACGGATGGCAGAAATCTATGAGCAACAAGGCGATGACCTCAAAGCTATTAGAGAAGCTGTTGGCAAATTGTATGAGAGTTTAAGAACCGACGTAGCTGACGCATTTCCTCACCCCAAAGAGCGGATGTTAGCTGCTAGCGCATTGTGGCACGTAGAAACTACAAATCCCAATTTAGACGTGCCTCGCAAAGCTTGTCTTGAACTGTCGCACCAACTGAAAATTGAGTTCCACCTCGAATCTGACTATGAGCGCCTACATGAAGCTCTGCCCAAGGATACTTACATTTTGAGCGTCCCCTTTCAAAAAGTAGTAACAGATGGAAACGGTCAAATTAAAAGGGATAGCAAGAGACAGCCAATTGCCATTGACTTAGCTGGTGAATGGAAGGAAAAGCTAGACAATAAAGGCATTAAATACGAAGCTACTTTACACCCCAGCTTGCCGATGGTTAACTTTGCCTTGCTAGACCCCAATGAAAAATTGGTAGAAGTCCTAGCTCAGGAATTTGGCAACAATGAAAATGACATCGACTCTCTCAATTTAACTTACCGAGATCGCTTGGGTCGAACCCAAATTGCCAGTTCGCGCATTGTAGCCCCTGCCAGCTACAATTGGGTTGAATCTAAAGACAGCCAAACCCCCAAAGCTGCATTGGTTCTTAACTTGTTCTCCGATGAAATTTGCCAGCAATTGCAGACTTTTCAGTTTGAAACTGTTGAACTAATTGGTCAAAAGTACAACGATTTCAAAGATGTTGATTTTAGCACCGAGAAGTGGAAGGGAAAAAGATTGAGTTTTGAAGTCGATGCTTTTAAAAGCGACACTGGTAATTACCGAGATGGCAGCCCAATTGTCAAGCTCAACGACCGTCAACTAGCCATGTTTTCGCCTAATTCTCCTAAACTACCTATTGGTGCAACCTTTGAAGCAACTATCGAATCTTCACCCAAAAGCAGTGCTCTCATTTTAAACATCGAGCCGGCATCGGTGAGGTTAATTGAAGAAGCGGCTGAAGTGGAAATTCTGTCAGTAAAAGGCAAATCTGCGCCCAATAGAGAGGGCTTCGGCGAAGACATTCGACCGGGGAAATCGCTATCTCACAGTTCCCAACAGCAACAGTCCCAACCTCAACAAAAAACTTGCGATTCCGCAACTATTTCTGAATTAATGCAAGCTGCGATTGGCAATGCCTATCAGAAAACAGGCGCTATTGAATTTCCAGTTGGTTCTTGGGGTGTATTCGTCAACAGCAAAACCCAAAAATGTACCGTTGAGGATGAAAGTGGCGCTATTATTTTTGCTGCTGATTTGAAAAGTGAGCGAATTATCAAAGGATTATCTGAAGAGAACAGCGCTAAGTTTCTCGCAGAAATCTTAGAAAACCCTAGTCCTAAACGTCATTCGTCTGTTGCTGTCCAACTTTAAATGATGGGGAGTAGAGAAAGAGGTATAGCCGAGATTAACGTCAGTTGGACGCGATCGCGCTTGGTAAGAGTCCCAGTATACTACGTCTGCTAGGATACGAAGAGAGCGATCGCGTCGAACTTTTCATCGCCGTTCAAAAAAGGGTGAAAATTTCCCCAGATTAACAAATTGTTATCCGATCAAAAAGTGAGGCGAAAACAATGAAAATAATTAAAGATTTAGATATTGTTGCTTTAACAGAAGACGTAGAAGCAACCCATTTTGAAACCAAAGAAATCATTAAACTATCTAAAGGACAAGTAGGAACAGTGGTGATGGAATTTGACGGCAGTGCCTTTGAAGTAGAATTTTCTCATCAAGATGGCAGAACTTATGCAATGGAGACGATTTCCACCAGAATGTTAATGCTTTTACATTATGAATTAGTAGAATCTGTAAGTGCGCGATCGCGATGAATTTTGCCACTCACCAATAATCTTGATAAACCCGCCCCCACCCAAATGTGAAACTTGCTACAAAAATACACGCGATCGCCTTTCTGGAGGGAGAGGGCGATAGAGTAGAGCTACTTTCTTCGGCAGAATGGCAATATTCACAAAGAAAACTAGCTCTACTTCTTACTAAATTTGGAGTGGCACGGTTTATGGACATGAGGCTGCTATAACTTTAGCGTTAATTAAGGTAAAAATTCGATCCAGTTCTAGTAAACTTGCTAGTTCTATAACCTCTCCTGAAGTTAAAATATTAGCCTTTTTCCCCTCTACCAGTTCTTCTAATCTAGCTTGCAGATTTTCGGTAAATTTGAATAAGTAAAGATTTCTGACCTTCTCAATCGAAATATCACTATCAATCCAGTAGGAAGGTTGTACCATAAGTTCAGCTATCATGGTGATTCAATTACTCAATTACTACATGGATAGTCTTGATTCTATCATAAAACCAGCCCCTCCACTTTAACCATAGATGTCATGCGCTGACTAACTCTCCACTTACAATATTTAAACAAGTCGGGCTTTCATCCATAAAATTAAGGTATAATTTTTCTCCTTCAACAGCAGTTTGGGTAATCAAATCTTTTCCGTACCTCCAGAGTTCTTTGCCTGACTCGGTTATAGCAGTTACATCCACTTCTTGAACAATCAATACAATGCCCCGCTCTTTGAGGTGTAAAAAATAATAAAAAAGGGAATCTAAGGGAATTTGAAAAGCTATTTGGCGAGTGTTAATGTTAACACCTGTTACTTCCTGGTTATAACCGAATAGGATGAGATCCCACTCTGGCTGGATTAATACATGGGGTTTCAATCCATGCCCTTCAGAGCATATACCAATGCAGAAAGGTTTACTGTTATCAGATTGAAAGTGGACTTTTGCTAAATAAAACTCTAAGTTATGCTCGGCAATTTCTCCTAGTAATAAACTTTCTGGGTTGCCTTCGAGTATTTTTACCAGTTCGGCTTTATTTGCTAATGATTGAAGAGAGATTTGGTTGCTTCCGAAGGTGATAAACATAGTTATGACTCTTTGCCAAATAAGATAATTGTAATCAGTTTGTTACTATCCCAAACGGTCTTCATTTTTAATGCACCTATTGGCCCCATCAGTAATGATTCTTTGATAATACGACCATTAACTTGAATGGAGGCAATATTGGTGCGATCGTGGAAGATACAGTACAAGTGAGCGCTCAGATAAGCTCTGGTATCTGAAGTGTCTCCCAAACCAATTGCGCCGAGTTGCCTCCTCATGGCTTGGCTTCTATCAATGGTAGCGCGATCGCCTGTTGCTTTGCCTAAAGGGTATAAAATTTTTCTACCTAGCTTAACAGTCCCAGTTAGGGTAAGAATAGTTAACACATTGGCAGTTAGATCGTTACTTAAAAAAGTTAATAAAAACTTAGGCTTATGAGGTTGCATCGATCGCTGCACTATGCTTGTAAGCGTATCCAAATATCTCGTAAATCTTCAGGGGTTAGACGTTCCATAATTTTGTTCTAGCGTTTCTGTCCATCCTTGGCTTGAATCTCTTTGCCATAGATAGGGATGTAGAATTTGGTTGACATTCTCTTGTGCTGTCTTAGGGTCTTGTGCCAGAAGTACCTGACGACGCTTAATTTTGGCAACTGCTAGATATTGGGAGTTAGGTGAATGTTCTGACATAGTACACTTGATAGTAGGAGCAATATTAACTTTGATACCGACTATTTACTAATATTTTAGCATAATAGTAAGTACGAAAGAACCGGCAAGGTTTCTTGCAGCATCAGTAGTAGCTTTTCCCATAATTCTACCTTCTTTGGGTTGAGAGCCTTAACATGAGTGAGAATGCGATCGCTTCTCTACCTTCTCTTCTGTTTCCCCTCCCCCCCCCAATTGGATCGATCCAATTGAACCAGTAAAAAACACCTGTTGTCAGGAAGCCAGAACTCATGGAAATAATTTAGGTTTGAAAAAGGAAGGGAAGGGGAGGGGAGTGGGGAATGGGGAGTGGGGAGTGGGGGAGAATGGGAGAATTTGACACTTACTTCCTACGAATGCTTGTCTAACTGTACGGCAAAGCCTTCCCACTCACCCCCTCTCCCTCTCCCCCTCTCTCCCCTACTCCCCCTCTCCCCATTCCCCTTCCCCTACAAATGGAGGAATTAAATGGTTACTTACGCCCACAAAAAAAAGTCAAACCAATACATCACGGCTGACACAGAACAGGGAGAGAAAATACTAAAGTACCTTAAAAGTCGGTGTGAAAAGGCTTTAAATTACTGCCAAGAACAAGGCCTGACTGCTGTTGAAGATTTTGCCGAAGCGGTCGAAGAATTGACTGAAGCTGACGGCAAACCTGGTATCAGCGTTAAAGTCACACAAGGTGGCTTCGTCCTCTCCCTCACAGACAGACCTGAATATGGCTCTACCACTGGCAAATACATGATGGAACACCTGGGAGAACCAGATGACAACCGATTCACCACCACCGGCATTAAAGCCACCCTCACCCCAGAAAAGAGTAAATTTCAGAGGAAAAATAAGCCTTCAGACTTAGACGAACTACTCTCCGAAATTGAGGAAACTGATTCAGTACCCAAGCAAGCGTCAAAAGCTAATTCTAACGCTAAGAATAAACGAGAATTAGACGAATTCGATGAAGACACTGACCTTCTAGATGAAATTAGTAGTGGCGAACCAAGAATCAAAACTAAAGCTAAAGCTCAAACCAAAAACAACAGCGATTGGGAAATAGCGGACAGCCGTCATTCTAAGTCCCAGGCTAAATCTCAAATTACTGAAGTCGAAGTTGACGAAGAGTTTGTGGTAGATGACCTTGAGGAAGAGGATAAAGAACGTACACCCAAAACTAAATCTCAGGTTAAGCCTAAAACTAAAAATGTAGAAAAATTTGTCAACGCTGAAATTGATGAAGAGGAAGAACTTGCACTCCCGCAACAAGTTAAACCAAAATTCCACCAAGATGAAGAAGAATTTGCAGGTGAAACTGAATCCCACAACCAATTTCGTAGTAAAAAACTTAATCAAAACCAGTTTGAGACAGTTGATAGCATCGACGACCTACTTGAGGACACCCTAACCAAAAGTCCTACAACACAATCCTTGCCATCCGATGCCAATCCCAGAACCCAACGCCGCAAGAAATCAAACGAATTGGATATTGATAGCCTGCTCAAAACAGGCGCACAAACCAGCGAGAGAATAGCCACTTCAGGAAATGAGATAAACGGTACAACCATCTCTGGACTGAGTGCTCAAGCTGCATTTCTAGCCACCCTTGTAGGCATTGATGCAGCACAAAAAGTTGTTGGTGCAGCCAGGGAAGCTGGACAAGAACGCCAAGTTGCTCAACTCATCAAAAGGCTTAAATCTCAAAGCCAGCGTGCCGATCGGCTAACTGAACGAGCCAATCATTTACCAGCAGTCATTGATGAACAAGAAGCACCTACTGATGAACAAGAATCAGAAAATACACCCCTACCTCCTCTCTCCAAAGAAGAACATCAACTCGAAAATCAAGCTTTATCTCAAACTGAAACTGAAACTTCTGAATCAGTTGGAGCAATCTTAACCAAAGCCGTTAATCATGTCACCCACAAACTTAAAACCATCCCCCAACCGGATGATGAAGGTAAAAAACTTAACCCAATTGAGATTAATCCTCATGCTAGTTTTGAAGAACAACTCAAACAAATTAATCAAGCCCTCGACCGCTTAGAAAAACGACTGGATACCCTAGAAAGCCGCATCGAAACTTTAGAAAAAGCACTTCAACAGCACTCTTTGAGCCAAACACCGCCTCCTGCGGAAGTTATGCCAGAAGAAAATAACGATGATTTTGCCAAACCTGCTAACGGAGGAAAACACTCACTTTCCCCAGAAAACGAGAGGGTGGACGCAAGGGCACCTGCTTTTGCTCAAGGTCGAAACCCATTAGCTAAAGAAAATTCTACCCCTGAAACCGAGCGACTTCCCTCAACTGATGAAGCACTGATTGCTGAAGCACTGGTACAAATTTATCACGCTGCTGTTGAAGAAGCTGCTCAATATGAAGGCGATCGCTCTCAAGCTACCCCAGCAGCAGCTAATGGTGGTGTTGACCTGGGAAATACCAAACTTTACGTCTTTCTTGAAGGTGAATTGACTACTGTCACCCTGGAAACCAAAGATAGCTTTGAAGTCTTCAACGCTACCTCAGATAAAACGGGAAAATGGAACGTTAGCGCTGACAAACTGACTCCTAAAGACAAACAAGAAATTTTGAAATTACCTCACAGCTTAGAAGAGTTCCAACAAGTCAGTAACCAAGAACACCTCGCTCTGCTAGTAGCCGAAAGGGGCAAAGATGCCATCAGTTTAACTGACTCTCAAGGCAACAAATTCGAGTTTGAAGCCGGAGAGGGAATCGTGACTGGCTATACAGAACACGGCGAAGTAATTTATGAAGCCATCCTTCAACCACACCAGGTAGAGGTACTACAATGCGACATCCCCGCCAACGAACTAGAAAGTTGGTTAGAACAAAGACTTCAGCAAACGCAGACTTCTAACTCCCATCAAGAAACTCACAAAGCTAATCGAGAAGTTCAAATCTAGAGAAGTCTAGGATGCTATTTCAATACGGTTCATTTAAGGCTGACAGCATGAGTGGTGATGCGAACTTGTGAGCCTTAACTGAACCGTAATTGATGCTATTTACCTTCTACTTTATACTTCCTCAACGACAACCCCCTCCCAATGGATCGATCCACTTTAGTCACTCAAAAATACCGACTTTGGTGATGTCAAAGCTTGGCGGCAAAACTTAGAGTAGTAATAAGGAAAATAACTACACTATAGAGAGGTTTGCATGACTATTCGTTCCTCATCCCGCTATTTATTCCCAACTGCAAAAGGCTCACAAAGCCCCGCCTTTCAATTTCTGAAACAACACAAAATCAACCCAGGCGACCTCCTATTTATCGGGATTTGCCTAGCCTCACTTGTCTATTTTACTATCCATGACCCGCTCTTAATTGCGACTTTAGGCTGCTCCAGTATTGTGTTTTTAAGTTTATGGCACATCACTAGAGCTATTCCCCTTGTAGAGCGATATATCGGCTGCAAAATCCGCTTTTGGCACATTGCCACTGCCATTATCACCTCCACTGCACTTTGCTCCGTACTCGATTCCCCAGCCAACGCCATCTTCCTCTCCGGCTTAGAAGAATTTATGAAAGAACTCGCAGAAGGAGCCTCTTCAGCAGGAGGGGAAGCTATTGATCCCGAAGTCATTGAACTGATTTTCAACTTAATTCGCGGAGCCTTCCTTTTATTAGTAGCAGCCGCGTCTCTTTTTGCTTACAACCAAGCGCAACAAGGCAATGACTGGCGACCAATTGTCACCCAAGTTGCCTTAGCTTTTGCCATTGTAATTGCCATTGACGTAATAACTTTCCTCTTCGTTGGCAATGGTGGTGGCGGGGGTGCTTAGGAAAGACGGGGAAGGGGAAGGACAAATTTTCACTTTGTTGAGTTAAACCTTCTTCTCTTACTTATCAAAAATTAGGTCGCAGACTTGAGAAGAACGAGATTTTACTCAACTTTTTCCACCCTGACTCTTCTTTTAATTAGGAACACTGAATACTAGCTGTTAATAGCTAACAATCCCCTTTGTTTTTTCTTCCCTTCCCCCTCTCCTTCTCATTCCCAACACAAATTAGTAGCGAGTAGCGATCAAAGCTAATAACAACCTGGCTTTACCTTCTTCCCCTTCTCCCTCCCCTTATTCAACCTAGCTTCCCCTTCCCCTTCCCCTTCCCCCTATTACTATGCTCAAAGATCCCGATAAAGACTTTATTTCCGTCAACAAAATTCTTGGTAAACAAGCCAGCATTGGCATCATTCCAGCGGAACAGCTAATTCCCTGGATGGTAATCACCGTAATTTCCTACATCCTCACCAACGGCTTATTCAGCTTAGGAATGCCTTGTTTTTTCATCACTACTTTCTGGCTAATTGTAAGCTGGTGGCTCCTCACAGGTAACAAACCTCACCTTTTTGTAGATAGGTTTAGAACTCCACCTGGAAAAGAGTGGTACAACGGCAATCTTTTATACCTTTCTCCCCTTACAAAAAACCGACCCGACCCGATTCGCCACCGAATCAGTGATTCACAAGTCCGAGTCAAACTTAAACCCAAACTTGCTCCCAATCAACAAGGAGGTAATAGCCGACTTATGCCTTTCCAAAACTACCAAAACCTATTGTGTTTAGTCACTATCAAAAAGGATGGTCGAGAAGTTTCTGGTTACTTACTGAATGAAGGCAGTCAATACCAAATTGTATTCGGATTCGAGACGGCTGGCTTTCACAACATCCTCTACCGCCAGGAAGTAAACAACGCAGCTACCGCCTTAGAAGAGGGACTAAAAGACATTCCCAGTGGTGAAAAAATCACCTTTCACACCGGCTGCTACAGCAGCGATTGCGTTCGCCAACAACAACTAACTGAATTAGCTGATAACTGCCACCTCAAACCCATTTCTGTACTCCTTCGGAACGAACAGAAACGCACTCAAGAACTCAACTTAGCGGGCACCCGACAAGTGTGGAACCAAACTATTTTCTGCACTTGGACATTCAACACTCAATCTGGCTCCAAATCTAACGACCCTCTAAGTAAATTCATCAATGGAGTTATCAACACAGCCCACAGCATTGCTGCACAATTTACAGGCAACGAACGCATCTACTCTGAACGCTTTTACAAACAACTGCTACTCGACGCTTTCGAGCAAGGCTACATCCAATGGGAACTCTTACTAAACACCAAAATCGGACTGGAAATTCAACCCATGAATGCCCAAACGCTGTGGGGCTGGCTGTGGCAAAAATTCAACAGCGCACCCCTACCCCCTATCCCCCAACTTCTCACCTTAAAAGAAACCGCATCCGACTACAAACTCACTGAAACCATCAACAGTCACAAACACGCCTGCACCATTTTAATTGAAGGTATGAGCGGTCGTTCGAGCTGCCCAGAACACAGAAGAGCTAGCGATTGTATTTGGCTCCCCGGCAGAAATACAGAATGCGGCGTACTCACAATGGAAGACAGTCCCGGCGGGTGGATTAACACCAGAGAGCAACTACAATGGCTCTGGAAAATTATGAGCAACAGCTACGTTCGCGACACCGAAGCCGTTGTCGAAATTAGCGCCGCTCCTAACTTTATCATTCAAGACAACTTAGCAAGACAAGCCAAACAATCTAAAAGTGCTAAAAAACGCGCTTTAGAAAAAGGTCAAGGTCGCGATGTAGGAGCAGAAGTTAAACAGGAAGAATCCTTTGAAGCCCAGAAAAAAATGTACAAAGGTGCAAGAGCAATTCACGCTGCTGTCACCTTCCTAGTCTACCGACCAACACCCGAACAACTAACACACGCTTGCCAAATGCTCTCGCACAGCTTTGGCTCTGCCAAAGTATTAAGAGAGCGCAACATTGCTTGGCAAATTTGGCTAGAAACTTTGCCCATTACTGTAAGTTGGCTATTGCACAGCAGTTCCCTCATTAACGAACGTCGGCTCACCTTTGATACCGAAAGTGTCCCCGGTATTTTACCTTTAACCGCTGTGAGAGACATCGACTCAACAGGAGTGGAATTCATCACCAAAGGCGGCAAACCTGCGTGCATTGACCTCATGCACAACCAAACCAGCCGCGCCGTTATTACAGGTCAATCCGGTTGCGGTAAAAGCGTTGTAGCATGGCGATTTGCCGTCGATGCCTTAGCCGCTAATATCCCAGTCGTAGGTATGGATATCTCAGCCGGAAGTGGCAGCACCTTTGAGACAGCAGTAAAACTGTTAGGCGACGATGGAGCCTACTACGACATCACCAAATGTAGCTCAAATTTACTCGAAATACCCGATTTGAGAAGGTTCGACAGAGAAGAGCGATCGCGACGATTAGACCAATGGAAAGAGTTTATCAGAAAAGCGCTAACTATTATCAGCATGGGCAAAGTCCACGACCCCAAATTAGCACAGCGAGTCGATGCCATTTTGCTCCTCACTCTGAAAAAGTTTCTGGAAGACCCAGAAATCATCGAACGCTACAATACTGCCTTTGAAAAAGGCTGGAAATCTCCCGAATGGCAAGAAATGCCAACCCTTACAAACCTCCTAAAATTCTGCACAAAAGAGCAACTAAACCTGCAAAACTTTACCGACTTAGACCGCATTGCCATCAACCAAATTATCACTCAATCCAAGGCCTTACTAGCCTCACCTTTAGGGAAAGCCATTGGCAGACCCAGTACATTTTCACCCGAACCCGCTGTCAAGTTTTTTGCCCTTAGTGGTCTGGGTAACGAACAAGACCAATACCTAATGGCAATTAACGCCCATGCTGCTTGCATTCGCAACGCACTTTCTCACCCTAAAAGCCTATTTATCGGAGACGAACTTTCGATTTTGTTTAAGAAAGACGGATTTGCTGAAGTAGTAGGCGAACTCTGTGCAGTGGGTAGAAAAAATGGCATTTCAGTGCTCTTGCTCTCCCAAGATATCGACAGCATTTGCGACTGTAGTGCGGGAGCTATGATTATGCAAAACATGGTGTATCGAATTACAGGAAGGCTAACATCAAATGGCGCTACTTCTTGGGTCAAACGTTTGGGATATCCGGCTGAAATTATTAGCCAAAATGCCACAGAAGCTTTCCTTCCCAGAGCGGCAGACCTTTATTCCAATTGGTTAATTGAAAAAGGAGGTCGTTTCTGGCAAAGCCGATATTATCCCGGTGAAATGATATTAGCAAGTGTGGCTAACAATCAAGCTGAATTGATGGCTCGCACTCGAGTGATGGCTCAATATCCCAATACGTTAAAAGGGCAATTGCTAGCACTCAAACAATTTACAGCAGAATATGTACAAGCCATTAAAGAAGGGCGTTCCTTAGCCAATATTGGCAAGAATACAGTCACCGATATCAACGAACACAAATCCCCTCAAGACCTCATCGCTAGCTAAAACATTTTGGGGATTGAAGAGAGAGCAAATTACTAACTCCCACTGCTTGAATTCTGCATACCTAACGGAGAACAACCGATGAAATCACCAAAATTACTTATCAAACTTGGCCTCACCATTCCGGCAATTGGGCTGAGCTTAATACTCAATTCTGTTGAAGCAAAAGCTCAAACCTCTGACAGCAATACGACTGCTCTACAGCTTCCCAACTCAAACAACTCGTCAAACAGCACTTTCAATAGTGGAAGCTTCACAGTTCCCAATCAACAAATAGAAAACCAAATCCAACAATCAGCCAATAACTTCTTGAGCAACCAGACAGAAATAGGAGGTTTACAAAGCACAATTAGCGACATCACAGGGGAAATTTCAGATACCGTCTCTACCATCTCCAACAGCATCTCAGGAATCTGGGACAGCTTGTTAAACAAAGTCGAAAACTTCAGCAGTGAAATAGAATCAACCCTTTCTTCATTCCTGGGAGAACTCAAAGTTCCCGACTTGAAAGAAGCAGAAAGAAGCATAATGGATGGCAATGCTGATGACAGTCAAGGGACAAAACTATCTGCTGCTTTAGAGAAGAAACCGCAAGATTCTTACAGCCTCAAAGAGAACAACGCAGAGTTAGCAGAAAGAGAAAGTGCTGTCAGTGAAGCCAATAAAGCCACTCTCAGTAAAGATGCTCAACAAAAGCAAGCGACTCTGAAAGAAATTGTCCAACAAAACGTAGAGCAAACTGGTCAAATTAGCCAAAATTCAATGGAATTGGGTGCTGATTCAGAAGGTCAAGATGTCACTCAGAACATTATGAGAAATATATCTCAACAAAGTGCGATCGCAGCTCAACAAGCAGCCTTATCAGCAGAAAATCAAAGTGCCTTAGTTATGCAGGGCCAGCAAGCTCAAATTGACCGCAGTCTTGCCAACATTCTCAACGCTCAACAGGCAGAAGAACTTAACGAAATTAACACAGCCCAGAGACGGCAGGATGCTGCGGCTGCTACCGCTTCTTCTACTCAAGCTGGACTGTTTCAAATGCCAGGAGGCATCGCTATAGGGGCAAACGAAGACTGAAATCACAGCAAGGAGATACCGCAATGTTCATACAATTTATTGCCCAAACTAGCACAGCAGGACAAGCCCTGGACACTCTATCTGATGCCATAGAAGTCTCTCAAAAAACTGTCGAATCATGGAATTTAGTTTGGTTTAACACCTTCAACACTCAAGAATCCTCTCTCTGGATTGCCTTAGTTAAACTCGGACTAATTCTGGCCGGAATGTCTGTTACTTACCTCGCTGTCACTACCGGGAAAGAAATCATCGAAAAACAGTCTTGGTCAGAGTTAGTAGCCATGTTTATCTGGCCGCTTGTGATTGTAGTATTTCTCAGTAACAACGGCAAAGTCTTAGCTGAAAGCATCAAATTTATTAAAGCTGTAGGCAGCACTCAAGTTCAAGAAATTATGAAGATTCAAGTCGGAGAAATGACCTTCAGAACTGCCCTGAGCGACGTTAACCTCACCAGTGCTGGCAAAGAAGAGATTGAGAAACTCTATAGCGAATGCCAGGGCAAAGTTGGAGAGGCTTTAGTCCAATGCTGGAACAGCAAAAAAGAGCCTGCTCAACAAATCCTCCAGGCAGCCGAACAGCAAAATGGAGGCCCCCTCAAAAGCTTGCAGCGGTTTGTTGAAAACTTAGGCAATGTTGCCAATCTTCAAGATATAGGAAATGGCGATTTTGCAGGGCAAGTTTTTAGGTCTACTGTCTTACCTATCATTCGCTTAATTCTTAGAGCAGTACAGTGGGCCTTTGTCAACATTTTAGAAGCAGCATTGCTGCTAACAGCTCTATTCGGACCGATGGCAATGGGTTTATCACTATTGCCGCTGCAAGGAAAACCCATCTGGGCTTGGTTAATCGGATTTATGTCGTTATTTGGAGTGCAATTAGGCTACAACATTGTCGTTGGATTAGTCGCTGTAGTCATTGTCAAATCCGATGCAGAGTTAGTTACAGACATCGCCTTTTTATTATTTTTAGCTGTGTTTTCTCCTATTCTTGCAGTGTTAATTGCCAAAGGTGGAGGAACCGCTTTGTACAGTGCGATCGCTAATAGCACTAAACAGCTTACAGACATTGCCAGTAACGCGATTGGTCTTGTTGCCGGAAAACTCCTTTAGGACTGAATTCGTCCACCCAAATTTGTTCAAATTCACCACTACTCAACATTAGAATTTATGAATGTCAAACTTAAGCAATCTCAACCCTTACTTCCCGAATCTAAAAACACCTTAGCCTTGTGTTTTATCCTGCTAACCAGCTTTGTTTTTTTACTAACAATTGCTGTTTTAGTTAACACAGTTAGTTTGAGAGCTTTATCTCAAAAAAAAGTTACATTTGTTCAGCTCAAAGACGGAACCGCCGCCCGAATTGCAGAACAAGATGAGTTTTACAGAGAGCCTAAAACCATCCAAACTTTCGTGTCAAGTTGGGTGAATTTAACCTGGGCTTGGTCAGGCAAAATTCCCGGCACAAATGACCCCGACCCCGGCATTAAAGTTAAAGGGAGTACCAAAGTTCCTACAACTGCTTGGATGGGTTCATTGATGATGGAATCAGAGTTTGGCAAAGCTTCCCTTGTCGAACTTGCCCCACTCGTTCCCAACACCATCTATTCAGGAAAAACCCGCTCTGGAGTCTATATCTCTCACATAGGAGAACCCAGAGAAATAAAAAGAGGAGTTTGGGAAATAGATGTAATTGCTACTCGCGTAGTGCTAGAGCAAGGCATTGGAGAAAGCCGAGAACAGTTTAATCGAACCTTCACCGTCAAAGCTGTAGAAATTCCCAAATCGCCTCTCCAAGAAAACGCTAATGAATTAGAGAAAACTATTCACTCTTTGAGAGCAGCCGGATTAGAAATTTCCCGAATTGTTGAATTTAAACCTTAGAGGGGGGAGGAGGAGGGGGAAGGGGAAGGAGTACCGCCCCTACAAAAACCGATTTGTTTGTACTTCACTTACCTGACAAGTGCTGTATATGAACTTCAAGCGGTTGTATTTTAACAACAAAGAAGTCCTAATTTTCTGCTCTTTCTCACTCCCATCCAAACCAATCATTTGTTAATTAACCATCGTAATAAGCAACAACAGAGGTAGCCATGAGTAATAGACAAGAATTTTCAAACAATTCTCATCCAACCAAGTTGACAGCAGCAGAACTTGAGCAAAAAAATTCACACCCTCTTGATAGCCAAAGTATCCTTAATAGCAATAGTAGCAAGATGTCAGAAGATAACTTTTCCCCTTACCCTTCCAAAAAAGATAATTTCCCCCCTCCCAAAGAAGATAACTTCTCCCCTTCCCTTCCCAAAGAAGATAACTTTGTTCCTCCCCCTTCCCCTTCCCCTTCCCCCTCGAAAGAAGATGACATTGACGAGAACTTCATTGCTAACTTTGACCCCAATGCACCCCTAACATTGGAAACTCAATATCAACTCGCTCAAGATGAGGAAAAACCACTGACGAAGCCTGTTTCCGAAAAAGGCGTTCCTAGAACAGTGACAATCCTACTATTGACTGGGGGGATACTATTGCTAGGAATGCTGATTTGGCAATTCATCAAGCCTAAATCACCTCGCGACTCAATCGCACAATCAACCCCAAAAGAAAGCCCTTCTCCCACCATTAAAGATGAAAAGCCGGAGTTGCTGGCTAAATTAGCTTACCAAGACCAACAAAAATTGTTAGCCTCAAAACCTCAAAAAACTGCAAAACCCAAAACAGAACCACCATCTAAACCATCAAGAACTCCACGAGAGCCGCGTCCAGTCGCTACCCGTCCAACAGCACCACCCCCTATTCCCCGAAGCGAACCCCTCGCACCCAGAACAGTAGTGCGGACAGTAACAGTACCCGCACCCTCAAGAACAGTTGCACCGCCACCAACCCCCATAGCTAAACCGCTAACGCCCTCACCTCCAATGAAGACTCCGACTGAAGAAAAAATCGACCCGTTTGAGCGGTGGAACCAACTCGCCCAACTCGGACAAGTCAGGGGGAATTTTGACCCTAACCGAATCGCTGTTGCCGTGAGTGCAACACCAAGCACTCCAGCGACAACAAGTGCTACCGCTGCTGGTACGAACCCAATTCCAACAACTGAATTTCTAACTGTCAATATCGGCAACCAAAAGTCGCAATCCTCATACATTCCTCAACAGCCAATCCCACAAGAACTATATAACCAGCCAAGTAACGCCACCTGGGAAAAGCTACACCCGGAATTTTCTACAGGAGAGGACAACCTCGACACCACCGACAACTCCCAAAACCCCACTAACCAATTAACTCCGGCTGCCCTTTCCGAAAAAACAAGTTCCGATGCTACCGATAACCCAGTCGAGACTACCTTGCCTGAGAAAGAATTTCAAACCCTTTCCCCAGAAGCTGCGCCAGAGGCTTCTGCCTTCACAACTTCCTCAACTCTGGAACAAGTAAACTCCCCAGGGGCAAAAGGCATTCTTAACCGCACGCCCCAAACGGAGTCAATGGAGCAGACAGTTCAAGTAGCACTCGGAACCAATATTTCTGGCGTAGTTTCGGTTCCACTGCTGTGGGATGAAGGCTCAGGTAAACAGCTAGGAGATAAATTTGCCATCACCCTTACAGCCGACGTAACGGCAACTGACGGCTCTATTGCCTTTCCTGCGGGTACAGTTGTCATTGCCAAAGCCAGTACCGTAAGCGTTGGCAATCGCATGGTTCAAGCTAGTGCTGTGGCGCTCGTCTACTCTGATAGAAACGGTCAAATCCAACAGCAGCCCATTCCAGAAGGCGCAATTTTGATTGCAGGAGAGGGCGGAGAACCGCTAATTGCTTCCGGTTACTTCGACCCAGGTTCCGATATTGCGGGACAGGATATCCTCACCGCAGTGCTGTCGGGAGTTGGACGAGTCGGGCAAGTGTTCGCAGAGCCTAAAGTTAGGAACTCTAGCAGTATTAGCGGTGGGTTTGGAAGTAGTACAACTACCGTTGAAAGCCGAGACCCCCAAATTTGGTCAGCCGTCCTCGATGGCTTCTTCAGCCCCTTGGCAAAACGGATGGAAAGCCGCTCAGATAGAGCAACCCAAGAACTGTTAAACCGCCCTAATGTAGCTGTGGTTAACAAGGGAACTCCCGTTTCTATTACCATCAACAGCTTTCTCCACATCAACCGATAACCAAGCCGTCGTGAGCGGGGGAGTGGGGAGTGGGGGAATAGCTTTCTGAACATCAATCGATAACAATTATGAATACTACAATGCTCAAACCATCAATCAAAACTCTCAGTTTTTCAATTCTTGCAGCAGCGATCGCTGCTTTTTGCTACCCGGATTGTGCTTTTTCTCAATCAAGAGTAACAGGCTATCAAACTGTGAGTAGAGACGTTGCTACCAATAGTGCCGTTGATGTAGAAGTCTACCCCGGTCGTGCCACTGCGATCGACTATAGTTCGACTGACGAAGCGATCGCCTATGTTTTAATTGCTGACCCCTCAAAAGTAGTTTTCAGCACCGACGCGCCTATGGCAAGCAGTCGAGCCAAAACTGTTTTCTTGCGTCCCATTCAAGCACTCAATTTTCCGGGAGCTACCACAACTACCATTACCAACCTCTCAATCAAAACTGTAGATTCAAAAGGGAAACAGCGACTTTACAACTTCAACATCGTTCCTGCCAATAAAAAACCAGAACACTTAGGAATTCGCATCACTCCCCTCTCGCCTAAAATGTCGCCAACTTTGAACTTGGCTAGAGGCCGCACACCCACAGCCTCAGATGTCGAAAAAGGGTTGTTGATTGCTATTCAAAAAGGCTACACGGCAGCTAACGACCCAGTAGTCTACAGCGTGCGACAATTTTTAGCTCTAGTAAGAAATCAGAATCTATCAGTGGTCGATGCTGCTGCACGAGCCGGAGTAGACTTGTCAGTGATTGTCGAACTCGGCAAAATTGCCCTTGAAGAACCAAGAGTTCCAGTCGGCATTCGCCAATAGCTTTTTAAAGGGGAGTGGGGAATGGGGAGTGGGGAGTGGGGGAGAAGCGTTGTTCTTTATTACGAATTCGACCTTACAATTTTTATGAACCACAGCAACCACCTTGGTGGTTAAGAGGCAGGGCTGTTTCATTCTCAGGTTTAATTTGCGATGCCAGAGGCTGGCGGAGCCGAAGCTGTGTTTCCAAAGCCTCTGGCAGTAAGCTTTCACAGGAGTTTTTAAGAATGGATGCCTTCAGACTAGGAAGTATAGGCTAAAACCCTTGATTCGCAATGGCTGTCTTCCATTGCAAAATCTGAGAATGAAATAGCCCTGCCATTCCCCCCTCTCCCTCTCTCCCTCTCTCCCCAATCCCCAATCCCCACTCCCCATTCCCCTCCCCATGTCTCTTCAGAAAAAGCCGACTCTACCCCTACGCTTTGTGCTTACAGTTCCTTTCGCTATCGTGATTTCGGCTTTACTTGGACTGGCGGGATGGCTTTCCTTTCAAACAGGGCGGCAGACAATGAATGACTTAGTTGCACAGCTATTATTTGAGGCAACCAGCCACATCTCTCTCCACCTTGATAATTACTTAAACGAAGGGGTTGGGAAAGGAGTTTCAAAAACAACGGCTCGCGCTCAGTCGAGCCGAACGTCTTACCCTCAACCTCAAGTCAATTTTCCTGAAAAAACTCCCGAATTCAACTTGCCCGATTTCCGCATTAGCCCTAACAGCCACACCTTCTTAATCAACCGAAATGGAAAACTTTTAGCTTTTCGTTCTGCCCATTCAACATCCGCCCCTTATCGCCTTGAGTCTGACTTGTCCCAAGTTAATATACCTGCCCTAGTAACACTTTCAACAGACTATTTACTCTCTGACTTTGGCAACTTAGCTACTATTAATACCCAGAATCTTGACTTTACAAAGAATGGTTCTAAATACTTGCTGCACGTTCGAGCGTTTGAACACAAGAGCGGACAGAAATTGCTGATTGTGGCTGTTACCCCTGAAAGTGACTTTATGGCTCAGGTTAATGCGCTAAACCGTAACACTGTCTACCTGGTCATACTGGTACTCTTAATCTCCATCTCGCTTTTGCTGTTTACTTCCTTTAAAATAGAACGGCGACTGCAAGGATTCATTAGGGCGACTGAGGCAATAGCTGAGGGTGACTTTGAGGATGAAGTTCCACACAGCGGTATTGCCGAACTTGAAGCTCTCGCCCGAGCTTTCAATTCTATGAGCTATCAGTTAAAAGAATCACGCCAGCAATTAGAACAATATTCTGGTGACTTAAAGCGACAAGTTGCACAGAAAACAAAAGAACTCGAAACGGCTAAAGTTGCCGCCGAAAGTGCTAACCGTGCTAAAAGTACCTTTCTGGCTTCCATGAGCCATGAACTGAGAACGCCACTTAATGCCATTATTGGCTTTGCCCAACTCCTTTCACGTACACCTGGGACTGTACCTGAACAGCAATCGAGTTTACAGATAATTAATCGCAGTGGTGAGCATTTGCTCAAGCTGATTAATGATGTCCTATCTCTTTCTAAAATTGAAGCGGGTCAAGCAACCATCAATGAAAACTCTTTCGACCTTTTTAATTTGCTTGATGACATCGAACAGATGTTTCGCTTCAAAGCCTCTTCCAAAGGTTTGCAACTTGTCTTTCGCCGGGATTCAACAGTGCCGAGGTATGTGCGAACTGATGAAAGCAAGCTGCGGCAAGTTTTGATTAATCTTTTGGGGAATGCTGTTAAGTTTACGGCAGTGGGTCGGGTTAACCTGACTGTAAAAAGCCTTAAGCCTGTGTCTAAAAAGCCGACATCTAAGTTCTTTCTCCAGTTCTCTATCAAGGATACAGGGCAGGGTATTGCGTCTGAAGAAATTACCAGTTTATTCAAGCCGTTCGTGCAAACTGAAACTGGGAGGAAATCGCAAACGGGAACGGGGTTGGGATTGCCAATCAGTCGTTCTTTTGTGCGACTTATGGGGGGCGATATTAAGGTTAAAAGCTCTTTGGGGAAGGGAACGGTTTTTAGTTTTTACATTAAAGTCAGCAGTGCCACTGAGAGCGAAATTCAAAGCAGCCAGCCGCAAAAACGAGTTAAGGGGTTGGCATCTAACCAACAAAAGTATCGCATTTTGGTGGTGGATGATGAGTCGGCAAATCGGTTGCTATTAACTCAGATATTGACTGCGGCTGGCTTTCAAGTGTGGTGCGCGGATAACGGAACCCTGGCTGTTAAATTGTGGCGAAAGTACAAGCCGCATTTAATTTGGATGGATTTGAGGATGCCGCTTCTAGACGGTTTTCAAGCTGTTCAAAAAATTAGAGCTTTGCCTGACGGCTGTAATACTAAGATTATTGCTTTGAGTGCTAATGCTTTTGTTCAAACCCAAGAACGAGCTACTTCGGCCGGGTTTGATGATTTTGTTGCTAAACCGTTCCGAGACAGCGTGATTTTTGAGAAGATGGCGCTTCATTTGGGAGTTCGCTATGTGTATCAAGAGGAGTCGCCGGTGTTCCCACTGCGGGATGAGGTTGCCGTAAAACTTACTTCTGAATCGCTATCTGTGTTGCCGAGGGAGTTGCTAACGAAGCTCTACAAAGCCGCTGCCATCGGCGATGAGCAACTCACTCGGCATTTAATTAGCCAGATTCCCCAGTCGGAGCAGTCGATCGCGCGAGCTTTGACTACATTGGTTGATAATATGAGCTTAGATATTATTAGCGATTTGACTCAACACTACCTTTGAACGCAAACTGCTATCCGCTAAACACGCTCACATCACTGGACAACCAGTACATTTTTTATCCACCGAATCGGCGATTAAAGGCGTAGCGATCGCAAGTTAGCACTCTCAATTTCTCAAAGTTCTTTCAAGAATTAGTCTACATTAAGCCGCAGTCCACTAATATTGTTGAATCAACACGTTTATTGCGTGCGTAAAAGCAGATGAGCAAAATTATTGCACTTTTCAATCAGTCAGGCGGTGTCTCCAAAACCAGTTTGACAATGAATTTAGGCTACCATTTGGCGCGACGGAAGCAAAAAGTCTTGTTAGTAGATATGGACCCCCAAGCCTCACTTACCGCCTTTATGGGGTTGGAGCCATCAGATTTAAAGGAGACTGTGTACGAGTCCATTATGAACGCTTCAGAACCAGCGTTCCATAAAAACATTCACAACATGGACTTGCTTCCTTCTAATATTAATTTGAGCGGAGCAGAACTGGAACTGGTGGTGGCTGACATGAGAGATAGTCGGCTAAAAGAAGTCCTTGACCCCTTACAATCGCACTATGACTTCATCTTGATAGATTGCCCTCCCTCCCTCGGTATCCTATCCTATATCAGTCTAGTTGCCTCCACTCACGTCTTAATCCCGATTCAAACTGAATATAAAGCTCTCAAAGGAACTGAATTGCTGTTGCAAACTATTGGTCGCGTTAGGGCGCGTGCCAATCGAAAATTGCAGATTGCTGGAGTGATTCCGACGCTGTACGATCCTCGTACTGTACAGGCTTTTCAAAGTTTGCAATCAATTACTACTTCTCTGGAGAAGATTGGTAAGATTTACCCCCCTGTGCCTCGGACTGTGGCTTTTGCCGATGCGTCGCAGCAGCACGTACCTCTGGCCGTGTACAATCCAAAACATCCAGCCGCCACCGTACTCGATACTATTGCACAAGGACTTTTAGATTTGCGATGAATCAAAAGCGCGACAGTCAGCCTTATCAAATCAAAGGGGTTGAGGCTCTATTAGGAACCAGCGACAGCGAAGATGCCGCATCCTCCCTTGTCTCAATACACAGAATTGTCTTGCCAGCGCAGCAACCCCGTCGCTATTTCGAGCCGACAGCTATGCAAGAACTGGTGGAGTCAGTCAAGCAGTTAGGAATTCTGCAACCGCTCCTAGTACGCCCCATAGATGGCAATAAGTACGAATTGGTAGCGGGAGAACGGCGCTATCGAGCCGCTTCATCGTTAGGCTTGACTGAAGTTCCTGTTGTGATTCGGGAACTGACAGACACAGAGGCGCTGCAAATTGCACTGCTGGAGAACTTGCAGCGGGAAGATTTGAATGCGATCGAGGAAACTGAGGGGATTCTGCAATTGCTGGCAATGAAATTGAACTCTACCCCCGAATCAGTTATTGCTTTGCTCGGAGCGGCCGCACACCCGGAACGTACATCTGTGGATAACGTTATCCACAGCCCGGATTGGCAAATAGTTAGCGAGATATTTACGCTCGTGGGGAAGTACAACCCTGAGAGTTTCCGAACCAATCGCCTCCCCTTGCTGAACCTACCAGATGATGTGATGGGAGCGCTGCGGAAAGGACGGATTGAGTACACCAAAGCCAGAGCGATCGCGCGAGTCAAGAATAGCTCCGAGCGCTCTCAATTACTAGAAGAGGCGATCGCTCTCGAGCTTTCCCTGACCCAAATCAAACAGCGCATTGCCGATTTGAAAGCAAAAAGTACAGGAGAGGTGGCTCCACCCAATCACTCGCTTAAAAGTCGCGTAGATGCAGCTTATGCCAGAGTAAAAAAGTCAAAGGTTTGGGATGACCCCAAAAAGCAAAAGAAACTAGAGAAGCTGTTAGCTGAAATGGAAGCATTGGTGGGTGAGGAATTAGAAAAATGAAGCGGATTTTAAAGTAAAGCTACTCAAATTTACATTGGGTTTATGAGTGCAGTTGGAAGACATAGGAGCCATCTGGTTCATATCGCTGCGTAAATTTTTAACAGGGGGCTGATAAGTAAATGAACACCGAATAGCCATGAGGCTCCCAAAGTTCTATGTCCCCTGCTTCAAGACGCAGCAAAACGCGCCAACTCCTACAACTGTATGGAAATCACTGCCACTGGTGCAACAAACCGATGCAGAAATCAGAAAGAACCATCGAACACTTACTCCCTAAAAGCCGAGGCGGGTCTAACGCACTCTCCAACCTGCGTTTAGCCTGCTTCAGTTGCAATAATTCGCGTGGAAATAGCCTTTTCCCGCCTCCCGGCAAGAACTTACACATATCTAGAACTCAACCATATGAGAAAATAGGTTAGGATTTTCGCACGAGCGCGAATTTTCATAGCTAATCAACAAACTAAATTGCTCCTCAAAAAAGCTGCATGGATGACCTAGATGGACGGTTAAGTGTTCTAATTGCAGAGATACGTCAAAATCCAGCTAACAGTAGAAAATGGCGAACAGCCATAAACAAGCTGTTATTGCAAATTCAACAACTACCAGGACTCAAAAAATCAGCTCATCAAAATTATCCTCAAGCCCTCAACCTTACTTTACAATGGGTTAGTCGCGAGATTGCTAATTTTGAGCCACGCCCACCTTCTGTTTCCACAAGTTTTGTGAACTGGATAAATGGGCATCTGAAATGGCGGATTAAGGATTTGGATGTTGTTGACAAAAAGGCTCCAATTACAATTAGTTTAGACGCTCCGATCGCGACGGATGTAGGGGAAACAACTCGGCTCGATCTATTACCAGACCTTACGCTCGGTGGGCTGGATGGCATGATTGAAAGCGCTCAGAAAGAAACTACTCAGCGAATAGGAGTTGAACTAGAACGATATATCGAGCAAGATCCAGAACAGAAACTAAGAAATAGCTACCCTCGCTCTCACCCGAAATGCAATTGTCAATTCCTCAGCATGAGAAGGTTGTTAAAAGACCCTCCTGACAGATTTCAAGCCTTAGCAAACGAGTTAAACGTCAATTACACGACTCTTAATTCTCACTGGGGGCGAAAATGCGAACCGTTATTGCAAGAAATAGCCCGCAGTCTCGGATATAAACAGGAACCCAAACCATGAATATTGCAGAAGTGCCTCGGTTAACAGTACCGATAGAATTAAAAGCTCACGAAATGGCGCAAAAGCTCGCAGCCGTTCAAAGTACAGTTCAAAAAGGAAAACGAGTTTACTTGAATGCGCTGGCAGTTTACGCCGTTCGCAGCTATTTACAATGGCTGCACATAGAAACCGATTTGGAGGGGTCTGATAGCTTCAATCCAGTCAAAGTTGCGATCGCAAATATCGCCGATCTGGTAATTCGTGAGATTGGTTCTTTAGAATGTCGCCCAGTTTTACCCGGAGAAACAGCTATTTTCTTGCCAGACGAAGTAAAAGAGAATCGGATTGGATATGTGGGGGTACAGTTTAGCGATCGCCTGGACTCCGTGCAACTATTGGGATTTGCTCCGAGTGCAGACAGCTTAAATCCACCGCAACAACTAGCGATCGCAGAACTGATGCCGATTGACGCTTTAATTGAACAGATTACTCGTTTAGAGGAAGCGATCGCCTTCTTAGAAACAGACGATCCAGTGGCGATACAGGTACGAGCTCAGATAGAAACTCAATCCCTGAGCAATATTGTTGCCCAATTCGAGCGTATTTATCGAACTTGCGAGGAGTACGAGTGGCGATACGCAGGGGGAGAGATGTTAGCGGGGAGTACCGCAGGAGGGGAGTTTACTCGTGAAAGTACCGATAGCGGCGACACCGATCTACAAGATTTAGCCGAAGCACTGCTGGAGAAGTTCGCAGAAATATGGAGGGATGCTGCGTAATTTCGGAGCGGATGGCTGATGTGTATATGTAGTCTCTGCTTCGTAACCTGTAAAGAATATGGCAAAAGGATTCGGCCCGAAGAAAGCTCCCCAAGCGACAAAACGCCAGACAGCTTATTTCAAGCTGATTCAAGCGCTTCTCCAATGTCCTCGCGGTAAGGAACTCAAGATTTTAAGGAAGCACCCGGACTTGGTGGATGTTGGTTTAGTGGAAATGATGGAAATGGTAGCTACAATTCTGGTAGCAAAAAAGGAGTTTTCTGGTGCTGAATTTTTAATTAATTTGGCTGATTTTTTAACTAAAAACCTGGGAAAATTAAACCTGGAAACAATCAGGAATCTTTACACAACAGCAGATAGCTCACCAGTAACAGACTCTTTTGTTAAAGCTCCGGCTTTCTTGTGGGAAGTATTGCGGACAATTTTGCTAAACCCAAGTGACCAACGAACTGCTTATCAGATACTAGCAATTCACTCAGACAAACTGAATGAATATTTTCTGCTGCAATTTCGCCTCTGGATAGATTGTACGCTTCTAAAGTGCGAGCCAAAAATAAAAAAAGGAATTGCGTTATTTATTGTGGTTTTTAGCGAGAACCTCTGGGAGTTTCGACTGGGCAATAGGGCAATTAACCTGGAAATTGCGATCGCAGGTTTAGAAGGATGTGCCAAAATTTTAACTCGTGAGATTTTACCAGAAATGTGGGCACGAACTCAAGAAATTTTAGCTCCAGCATACCGCAACCGGATTTTGGGCGATCGCTCCGAAAACGTTGAAAAAGCCCTGACAGCTTGCACTAATGCTTTGCAAATTTACACTCGCGACACTTCTCTCCAACAGTGGGCGATGGTGCAAAATAATCTCGGTAATATTTACAGTCACAGAATTGTCGGAGATGAAGCTGAGAATTTGGAAAAGGCGATCGCCTGTTTTGAAGAAACCTTGCCAGTGGTTAGCCGCGATCGAGAGCCTCAACTTTGGGGAACGCTGCAAAATAACCTCGCAGTTGCTTACACCCGCCGAGTTGAAGGCGATCGCCCACAAAATTTTGAGCAAGCGATCGCGTGTTATCAAGTTGCCTTAAAAGTTCGCACTGATGCCGATTGGGCTAGTAGCCAATTTCACCTCGGTCTTGCCTATAGCGAAAGGATTTTAGGGAACAAAATCCAGAACCAGGAACGGGCGATCGCAGCCTATCAAGCAGCCTTACAAATTTATGCCCCCGAAACCTATCCAGAAAGATGGGCTAAAACTCAGTTAAATTTGGGTTTAGCTTACCGCAAGTTGGCACAATTTGCTAATGCTTTAACCTGTTTTCAAGCAGCCTTAAAAGTCTTTACACCTGCTTCATTCCCTAGAGAGCGCATCGAAACCGGACTTGAGTTGGCAAAGGTAGCATTTGCTACTGGCAAAAAGGCAGAAGCTTTTGAATGTTTTGAGATTGTAATTGAAGCTGTAGAAATGCTCAGCTTTTGGGGTGATTCTGAATCTTTACATCAAGAAATTCCTGCAATTTCTGCTTACACACAAATAGTAGGGCTTTGCATGAACTGTGGAGAACTAGAAAAAGCTAGAGAATATGCTGAACGCTCAAGTTCTCCTGTTATTTTAGACCTACTAGAAAATGTTCAGTTCCAGCAAATAACTTCTATTTCACAGTTTCTTATTCAAGTCTTAGATACCGTTGCCAAAAGCGAAAATAATCCGGAAGCTTTGTACCAGCTTCTTGAAGCAAACCTCGATAGGCTGGACAACAGTTTTGTAGAACTATTAAATCTAATAAAGTTTGATCTATCGAAATTAGGACCACAGGAAGCAATCTATTTAGCGTCAAGAGTTCTCAACTTTAGCAGCCTGATTGAAGATTTCCCCAAAGGCAATGCAGAAAACAACCGGAAGATTGCTAAGACAGGCTACGAAGTTGCTGCTACTGTTTTTACCGAAGAAGACTTCCCCGAAGAATGGAATTTTATTCAACATAAAATTCTCCCTAATTTACCCTTTGAATTATTGCAACTTATTTCCGGAAATCCAGGTAAAATTAGAATTGATACCTTACTTGAACATGAGCGAGAGCAAGTTGAGAAGTATTTTGTTAAAATAGCGCAAAAACTTATATCGTTTAAAGCTAACCCAGAACCCATAGACAAAATTTTCATCAAGTGGGTACAGAAAATATTGCTTGATGCTAACCAAGAGCAACTTGACGAAATTTTTGTTAAGGAGATGCCAGATGAAGACGATGCTATGCTATCTGAACTCCCACCTGAAGAAAGAGAAGAAATTGCTTCTGGTATTTTTGTTTTAAGTTTGCACATCCACGAATTAAAAAAAGGGAATGAGGCTAATAATTTAGAAATTGCGATCGCAGGTTACGAAATTGCTGCCACTGTCTTAACCTACGAAGCTTTTCCAGAACAATGGGCAGCTTGTGAGATGTTTCTAGGTAATGCTTATCACCGCCGCTTTAAAGGAGATTGGGCCGAAAATCAAGAACGAGCGATCGCTCACTGCCAAAATGCCCTACAAATATATACCCGCCAAGCATTTCCGATACAGTGGGCAACAATTCAAAATACTTTGGCTCTTGCCTATGGCAACCGAATCAGGGGAGATCAGTTAGAGAATGCAGAATTAGCGATCGCAGCAGGCGTTGCTGCAATGGAAATTCGCACCCGCGAAGCAGATCCGGAAGGATGGACTCAAGTCCAAAACAATTTGGGTCTTATTTACCGCGATCGCATCTGCGGCGACAAGGCGGAAAACTTGGAACAAGCGATCGCTTGTTATCAAAACGCCCTGTTATTCCGCACCCGCGAAGAATCCCCGGAACTTTGGGCACAAACTCAAATGAATCTGGCCTCTGCTTACCGCCACCGACTTCATGGCGATCGAGCAGAAAATGTTGAAAAGGCGATCGCAGCTAACAAAGAAGCATTGCAAGTTTATACTCAAGACGAGTTTCCCACAGGTTGGGCCGGAGTAAAAATGAATCTGGCTAATGCTTATTTGCATCGACTTAAGGGCGATCCAAATGAGAATTTAGAAATGGCTATTGCCGCCCATCAAGCAGCTTTACAAATCTTTAACCAGGATGATTTTCCTAGAGAGTGGGCTATGACTCAAATGAATTTGGGCAATGGCTACCTCAGCCTTGAGCGAAACTTTGAGGCGATCGCCTGTTATCGATCAGCAATGGAAGTCTTCACTCCAACTGCTTTCCCAGTTGATTGCCTGAAGGCTGGCACAACTCTAGGAAATGTGTCATTTGTAGCTGGAGATTGGCAGTTAGCCATTGAGGGATACAGTATCGCGATCGAAGCCGTAGAAACCAGCCGTACTTGGGCAAGTTCTGAATTTCGCCGCCAAGAAATTTTAGCAGAAGCGATCAACATTTATGCAAACATCGTGCAAGCTTGTATCAATAATAAGCAGTTAGATAAAGCCCTTGAATATGTAGAGCGATCGCGCTCTAAACGCCTTGTAGACTTGATGGCAAGCAATGATCTCTACTCAAGTGCAGAAATTCCTGCTGAAATTCAACAGTATTTACAAGATTTTGAACGCCTACAGCAGCAAATTGACAAAGAACGAGGGCGCAATCAACCTAGCAACGACTTTGATAATAGCAAACTTAATAACAGCCGTGCAGCCCTAGCAGCTTACAATCAAACAATAGCTGATCTGGAAGCTGATAAACTCCTAATTTGGGAACAACTTCGCCGCTTAGATCCGGTGCTGGCTGGTCAAATTCGAGTTAATCCTCTCAAATTCCCATCCATCCAGAAGCTTATTGACAAACCCACCACTGCAATTATTAGCTTTTACACCACTGTTAGCGACACCTTTATCTTCGTCGTGCGGCAAAGCGAGATTACCCTGCAAAGCTGTGCTAGTTTAGGATTTGAGGCTTTGCACGGATGGATTTCCCAAAATTGGTTAGGACAATATGTTAACGATAAAGTTTCTTGGAAAAAACAGTTAGTTGAGAGCCTAACTGAACTGGCAAAACAGTTAAATTTGAGCGATCTAATCTTATGGCATTTAGAAGGAATTTCTGAACTGATTATAGTTCCTCATTATGCCCTTCACCACATCCCCTTCGCTGCACTACCCATCGGAGACAACCGATATTTAGGAGACAAATTTCTCATTCGTTACGCACCTAGTTGTCAAGTCCTAGAATTCTGCCAGCAACGCCCTTCATTAGGCGATAACCTAAACTGTGGCACTATTGAAGATGCGACGGGCGACTTGCCTTGCGCCAGCTTTGAAGGAGAGCAACTGGCAGTTCTTTATAGTATCCCAGACGATCGACGCTTAAAAGGTCGCCATCAAGCTACAGTTAGTAACTATCGAGAACTCGCCCGAACCGTCCAAATCCTCCACTCTAGCCACCACGCCCAGTCGCGCTTGGACAATCCCTTAGAATCGACATTAATTTTAGGAGATGGCTGCATTACTTTAGGTCAGCTAATGACTCCCGCATGGCGTTTCCCTCAGTTGTCGGATGTATTTCTTTCCTGCTGCGAAACTGGATTGGGATTGAGTGAAATTACTGGCGATATCCTTACTTTTTCTACGGCTTTCTTGTCCGCGGGAGCCAGAAGTGTTATCAGTACACTTTGGGCTGTCGATGATTTAGCTACGGCGCTATTCTCGATTTTTTACTATCAAGAGTGGCAGCAGGGAAAGAATCGCCCAGAGGCCATTAGACAAGCTCAAGTTAAGTTGCGATCGCTTACTGGCGATACCCTAGCTGCTAGTTATAAAGCCCAACTCACAGAACTTTTGAAACATAAACTTAAAGAAACCGATGTACTCCGCAAAAAAACCAAGGCAAAACGAGATGCTTGTTCTGTAGATTCCCTAGATTATCAGCAATGGGATGAAGAATGCAAAAAGTATGATCAAATTGGCGGACAAATTTATCGATCTCTCCAAAATTTAGATAAATCTTGGAGAGAATTAAAGCCTTTCTGTCATCCTTTTTACTGGGCTGCTTTTACCTGCACTGGGGTTAGGTAAAGCTGGCTAGTGGATCTCGCTACGGGGAATGCCAGAAACACAAAATACCACCGCTGTCACCGTCACCATCTCTATCACTCCTCAAATATTACTCATCAATCAGCCAGATCGCGACGTTGTTGAAGCTTCTGTTCCAGTTGGGAGAAAACCGTCTCCCCATCAACAACCTCATCCCGAACGGAGGCTTCAACGCCGATCGCAATTTCCCTTCTCAACTCTTCAAACCGACCTTTGTAAATGCCTGAACGTTCTTCTAACAGCCTGATACCTGCCCAAATCACTTCTTCAGCATTCGCATACTTACCGCTTTCTACCTGAGTTTGAATAAACTGCGAAATTTCTGAATTTAACGATACATTCATTGAAGTAAACCTACGTATTGAGGGCGATCGCATCAACTATATTGGTATTTTAAAAAATGGAAATTAGGTAAGCGTTCGCGCATTTCTCAAGCAACTCCATACCCTGTATATGGACGCTTGTAGGGTGGATGCAACCCAAGTATAATGTCTTCTTTAGCAACGCCGATTTCCACCAATTCTTGACCGATGTCGATGTCAGTTGCATTGTGCTGAAGCCAGATTTTTTCATCTTTGATATCGAAGTGCAGAACTGTGTAATAAATTCGCTCTAGTCCTTTCCAACCCACTCGCATGAGTTGATAGCGATCGCGTACAGGATCGAAAAACAGCTCGTTTTCTACATCTTCGTTGCGGGATTTAAATTGACTGTGCTTGAATAATAGGGTTTGGATGCAAGACCGATAACGCTCTAATTTATCCATTGGATGACCTCCTCGGTTATGGGTTCGTAAACAATAAGTAAGAGTTGATGTCGGGCGATCGCTATTTTAGCAAAACGACTTTGAAAGAAGGTTTGATAGGTTTCACGGGGAACTGCCAGATAGAGCAGGCGATCGGGTTCATTGACTTCTAGCATAATTCGGTAGTTCAAGAATTGTCCTAAAGCCGTATGAAAATCACTGATAGCAGATGTACCGATAAAGCTTTTGATTTCAACGGCAATTTTTTCCTCTCCGCGTTCGGCAGCAATCAATCGTTCCGCGCCTAGGTCGATCTTGACGGTAATTTCTTCCAATTCCAGTTCTAACGGATCGTCAGTAACTGTCCATCGTTCTTTTTCTAATCCGCGTCTGACTGCATCATGAAAGAGGTCTTTAGCCATTGTTGTTTCTATAATTAAGTAAGAATATGCAATACTTAGCGCACCAAACCAGCCAGCAGCCCTGACGCTTCTCGCTGCAAACTCTGCCGATTATCATCGTAGCAATTAAGGACATTCGAGCTGGTATGGCGGCTCAACTTCTGCGCCATTCGCATATTGCCGTTGCTTGTATCTAACAACGTCGTAATTGCAGCATGGCGTATTCTGTGCGGGCTAATTCTTTTAGGAATTCCCGCAGCAGAGCAAGTTGAGAAAACTAACTTGTAAATAGCATATCCGCTCAACCTCAACCCGTATTCCCGCTTTGTCAAAGCAATAAACAAAGGATCGAGGGGCGACACAGAACCCCGCACCCTCAGCCAATCAGTAATCGCATCTGCTGTCGCGCCGTGCAAGTCAATTAGCTGCGCCTGAGTTCCCCTGCCTTTGCCGTAAATATTTAGAGTTCGGGCACTCGGCTCAAAATCGCCTATATTAGCTGCGCTGATTTCCCCCCGGCGCAACGCATTGTCCCACAGCAGCCGGAGAACTGCATAGTCCCGCTTTCCCTGAACCGTATTCCGATCGGGAATTTCCAACACTGACTGCATCGCCATCACATTCTCAGAAGCAACTCGACCAAATCCTGTAGTATCCCGGTAAGGAACCACCTTCTCTCCTTCAACATCTACCAAACTCCACTCACACTCGCCCACCTTGCGAGCAAAATTCACCAAACTTTTAATCGCCGCCAGCCGCCGATTAATCGTCGCTTCCTTAAGTCCCTTGTCAATCAGCTTGGCTTTATATTTGAGCACCACTGCCACAGCGGCGAAGCGGTTCAGCCGTAGGAACTCGCGCACTAAGGCCGGATGTGGTGACTGCCCCGTCATTGTCATAAAAAAATCAAACAAATCTTTCTCATAAGCCCCCCTGGTGTTGACAGAGCGCTTAGCAGCTAACAGCTCTGCCACTAGGTCGCGCGTCGAAGCTATCTCTCCAAAGGAATTAGCAGCGTGTTCTAAATCCATAGCCGGCCCCATAATCTGTCTTTCCAGACCAGATTACCCTCATTCGGGGTGCAAATAGCACAAGATTCAATCTTGAAAGACAACTTGAATACGTGCAGAAAATTTGGTTGGTGCGCTGTAAAATTACTCACTTTCAATTTTGAGTGTCAACACTATTTAGAACTAAAATTTATTGACGATTCGACGATTCTCCTGAACTTCCCTGTTTGTAAGGGTTTCAGCTTCTAAGATCCATTGACGATTTTTGACATTGTTTTTGACGATTCTCTCCAAACACTCTCCAACTGTGGGTTTGGGGAATAGCCACTTTGTTTTTGACGATTCTGACGATGGGTTGATCGACCTGTCGCGATCATCAATGACGACTTGCGCCCTCACATTAGCCGGTTGCCACTGCTATCTGATTGACAATCGTCAATGACGATTCTGAATTGTCAAAGCTGTTATTGACGATTGAAGTGGTTATGGAGTAAGAGTTTCAAGCTATCGTCAAATCGTCAACGCTATTTTTAAGCTTTCGCAAAAAGGGAGCTATAGACATTCGCGATCGCACTCGGGAGTCACTAACTTCCCTGTAGCATTTTGAACCAGCATCCGACAAACCTTGCCTTTTGGGGACTTGATACCTCACGAGAGTCCTAACGATACGGTCATGACAAATTTTCTTTGACGATTTGACGATTCTTTTAAACCTTCCTATTTGTAAAGCTTTCAGCTTCTAACTTTTATTGACGATTTTTGACATTGTTTTTGACGATTCTCCCCAAACGCTTTTTCAGTATGGATTTGGGGGAGGTATTGCAAGTTATTGACGATTATGCCGATTGCTTACCAAGCCGCCCTATCAAGTTGGCAGGTTCGGGTATTGTCGTTGTTGTCACCGCCGCGATGCCGGAGGCCGGCGGCTATGCCATCGCGGGAGCCGGCTACTCGTGACTCTCTTGGGGTGTGGCTGGGGAATCGTCAATGACGATTCGCTATCGTCATTGCTATTATTGACAGTAAAGATGCTTGCTGTGTAAGGATTTCAAGCTATCGTCAAATCGTCAATGTAATTTTTAAAGACTTGGGTAAATTTAGATGCCGGATGGTTTGTCGCGATCGTCCACAACCAGCTTGCCAAGGTCCTGCCAGTAATGTAAAAAAAAGAATCGTCATTGACAATTCTGAATAGTCAAAACTGTTAATGACGATTAAAGTGCTTACAGGTAAGAGTTTGCGGGAATCGTCAAATCGTCAACACAAAATTTGGTCTTCTGCGAGTTTTCTACAACTATGACGATTGCTTGACAAGTCCGGCTTGGCGAACTGGCAGTTTGTAGGTCGCCACTGTTACCAGTACCCTTGCCTGCGGGCGATCGTAAATTTCTTGGGAGATACTGAGGAATTGTCAATGAGGATAGCCAATCGTCAAAGCTGTCATAGACGCGAAAAATGATTGCGGTGTAAGAGTTTCAAACTATCGTCAAATTGTCAATGCAGTTTTTAAACACTGACCTTAGCCAGCGAAATATCAACTTAGAATCCGCCACTTGAAAGACTTGCCGACCTTTTTCGTTTCACCGAGATTCATTGAAACCATAAGGTTGAAGACCGCAGCCGTAAAGTCGGTGTTAGACATCTGGCGGAGTTTAGCTGCTACAACGAGTTCGCGACAGTTACGGTATGCTTCGCGGGTGCTGATCCAACCTTCAGCAGCCGTGTCCCGCAACTCTTCTGATTTCTGAATCAGTTTCTGGATGACCGGACCTGTATCGTCCTCATCTTGCTGCTGCCCTTTGTAAAGCACTTCAGCCTGGTTGATGTAGAAGTAGCTGGCGGCGATCGCCTTTTGAATGATGTCGGCCTCAATCTCGGTAGGGATTTCAATTTCAAAAGGCTGGTCGGAATGTTCCCCGCCTGAGAGTTTCCACTCTTCTTTTAACTGCAAGTAAGTTTTGAGGGTGCCGTCCGGGTTTTTCAACTTGCAGATTTCGTGCAAGCAGTGCAGGATGAGAGCAATCCGCAGGCAGTACCCGCTCCACTTGGACATGGCTAGCTGGAAGCCTTCATTCAGTTCAGCTTCTTCGCGCTCAACCATCGGGTTGAAGAAATGCTGTTCGTAGTAGTCGGCTGCCGAGTCGCTCAGGTGGTAAGTAATGGGAAAACCCTGGTAAACAGTGCGGTTCGTTTCATCTCTGAGCACTTCGCCTGTCTCCTCATTTTGAATAGGACGATAGTGCATTTTGAGGACGGAAAGTTTGCGGTAGATATCTTTGAGGAAGGTGTCGATATGGGGGTAGGGCAGTCGCGTCCGCCGTCGCTTGGGCATTTCTGCTAAGCAGATTACCCACCGGGCCATCCAACCGCTGGATATTTTGCGCGGTGTCAGTTCTTCATCGAGGGTTTTGCGTTGGATGGTGCCGGTAATGGGGACGCACGACCTCTCCACCTCGACTCGGCGATCGCGATCGATGAGGATGACTTTGGGACCGCCGCCGTTGTTGAGGGTGAGGTAAAAGGCTTCGTCGTCCCCTTTGCCAGCCCGATATTTATTGAGGGCTTTGAAGAAGCCGTCGATTTCGTCGCGGTGGACGAGGAAACCGCGTGGATTTTCGTTGATGGTGCGGATTAGGGCTTCTACGGTGATGTGTTCGACCCAATACTCGCGGGGGACGGGTGGGGGTGGGATTTCAAGGGGCAGACCATCAGGGTCTCGATTTTGCTGGGTGGCTTTTTCTACTTCTCTGTAGCTTTTGAGAGCAATGCGGTATTCGCTGTTGGCATCCTGCTGCAAGAGCCGGATGGGGTTGACCATAACTTCTTGAGTTTGACTTTTGAGCTTTCCCGACCGGGCTGTGTTGATTGTCCAGAGCACGCAGGACTTTTGTTTGAATCCAGACCAAGCGACAACTTCAGCGGCGGTGCCGATCGCGCAGCCGAAGGTTGACCAACCTACTGTCATCAGGTGTTCGGCGCTGGTGGGCATGGCAGCAGCAACTTGTGCCAGGATGCAGGCAATTTCTGGTGGTAAAATTTGGTGCAAGTCGAGACTCTGCTTGCGCTTGCTAATTAAATCTTCAATCAGGGTTTTTTCGCTTTCGATTTCTGCGAACTGTTGTTCTTGTAGCCGGGTTAAAGCGATTTGTTCGACGTATTTGGGGTCTAGTTCCAGTGCTTGAGCAATTTCGGCGCACTTGGCTTTTCGTTCTGATAAGGGAATGTTCTCCCGTTCTAGGATCTGGTCAATATATTTGAGGAGCAGGTTTTCTTTCTGTTTACTGTCTGAAGGGTTCGATTGAGGGTCTGGGCCCTGAGCCGGCCCTTGGGTCACGCCGAAGTCAGGCGGGTGAGAATTATCTGCAATCAGACCGAAGTTTTGTGAGGCGATCTCTGGCTTTATACGATCTGTTTGTAACTTTTGAGAGTTTAGCTGTTGCTGTGTCTCGGTGGGTGAGGCTCTGGGGCGCTTGTCGATACCCCATTCTCCTAAAATCCTATCTTTAATGTGAGGGGGCATTTTGCCTGGAAGGTTTCAAGGTCCAGCCGGTAAATTTTTTTCCAGCAATTTTCAGAGTCTCCACTGCGATATTCGGTGGCGGTTTGGCAAGCGGAGGGGTTGATGGTTTTGAGGATGCGTTGCCATTTGTGCGGATCGAGGCTACTGTCTTCCATTTGCCCCCAGGCGTACTCGGCTAAGATTTCAGTCGTGCCGGAGTAGGGGATGTTTTCGCGATGGCAGAATTCTTCCCAGCCGTAGCATTCGGAGATGAGAGCGGTCAGGGCATCGGAGCGATCGCCCCTTTTGGCACCTCCTGTGAGAATTTCAAGGGCGCGGGGGGAGATGAGGTCTTCTAGGCGAATTGCGCCGGGGCTGTAAGTGGTGGTTGCGGGGCGCGGGTTGGTTGGTGCAGGGGATTGTTGATGCCGGGTCGGGTAAATACCAACGTCTTCGGGTTTGGCGACGGTGGGTGGATATGCAACAAAATACTCCCAGTGGTACGGGATGCCGTTCGTGCCGACAGTCGGGGGCAGCAGGGTGTGGCCGCCGTTTCTCGCCAGCAGTTCCCCCATTCGAGTGCCGCCTGAATCTAAGCTGAAAGCTGTCCAGTTTGGTTCTTCGGTGAAGGCGAGGATAACTCGGTAGCCGCCGGAGGGAGTGCGGAATCGAGGGGCTTCTTTGAGGAGGGGGTAATTGTTGAGCCATTTTTCCAGCCGCGCCTCGAAAATTAATGGCGAGGAGAAGACTTTTTCTTTGCGATCGAGGTCGATAAATCCGATGTAGTGTCCCTGGGCGTTGGGGCCGCCGCCAAGGGTGCCGATGCCTGGAGTTCTTTCAAACCACTTTGTCAAGTCCGCTTGAGTTGGCAGTTGGTTCTGATAGGTTTTCCAACTGAGTTTGACTGCTTTGCCGTTGCGGTTGATCCAAGCAGGCGCTTTACCGCCTTGAACGCCGCAGTCCCTTTCGCATTCTGTAGGGCATTCTGGCAGTGCGGGTCGGCCGAGAACATCGTTTAGCCATTCAATGGTTTGGGCGATCGTCTGGGGAGGCTGGTTAGATGCACTGTTCATCGATGCTGCCCCCGATTGACTGATGGGGCTGGGATCTTAAAAACTGGCTGAAGTCCCAAACCCATGTAAGTAGAATCTGCCGCCAAGCTAACCTCCTCACTTTTGATGCCCTAGCTGAAGCTTTAACTAGAGCTTAGTATATCGTAACTACGATATAATTAATTGCTTAGTTACGATAGTTAAAAAACTATAGAGAGCAGGCAACAATCAGACTACTTATATAAGTATTCAGTAAATAAGTGCGGTTTAGTCAAGAGATAGTAAGGTTTCCTCGACCTGTCTAGTTATGGATCTATGTCGTAAGTACGGAAAGCTTAAGGGATTTTGGGAACGCTTGAAATCGGATGGGATGGCTATCTACTTTGTCAGCGAATAAATTTGCGGGTTGAGAGATACTACCTGCACCAACAGACCCATTGCTGCTAAAACTAGGCAAACCGTGTTCCAGCGGGCTGTCTCTGGTTTTTCTAAGACTTGGGTAACGGTAGTAGTATAGCGGCTAGGGTTGATGTCAGAACGTCCCTCTTTAAGAGCCCCGTAAGCCTTAGCCAACTGGTAAGTTGTCCAATTCATATCTTTGAGCCGCTGTTCCATGATGGCTTTAATGGCGGAAGGGTCAAGATTCGCCAGTTGGCTGAGGGTCAGAATGTTTTTTGGATCGATTTCAACTGTGGTAAGTGCGTTCACCTTAGCTTCTCCTGTAAGACTGTCACCGTGAGTTCAAGAATTTCCGATACTGTATCCAGCATCTGCTGCCTTGAAGGGGTAGAGTACCTTCCGCCCCACTGCGGCGCGTACAGCCACAGTCGCGGTTTCAGGCGGGGTAGTCTGTGGATAAGTTGTCCAAAGTAGACACCACTCGTTGACCAGAGCGCCGATGCAATAATATTTTGCTCGATCCCAGTCTTCATCGAAACCATCAGTACGGACTCCTGCGAATGGCGAGTTTACCTGGCAGCTAGATTTGCACTTTCTAGCAGATTAACCTTTTCTGGCACGAGGGGAGCATGCCACTCAAGGAATAGAAAGCAAAAAGTTCATTTAGAGCATCACGAGAGTGCCCACCCTCTCCCCTTAGATGTAGTTTCTTTTACAACATTTAAAACAATAGTTCTGAACAGTTTTGAGTGACTAAACTAAAAAACCAGGGTTTTACACTTCCAAGATGAACGAAAGAATAAGGGCTTCAGCGAAAATCTCCGAACTATTGTTAAAAATAGTCTTTATGATTGTTTAAATTAGGCTAAGCTTCCGTTCTATTTTGAGAGCGGTGTTTGCTTATGTAAACACATTTTCATTATATACCAAATTTATAAAATTAGCTAAAAACTCAATAATTAATTTTAGATTCGACAATTAAAGTAGTGAAATATTACTACTTGGAAAATTGCGTTCAACGATCGTTCCTTGCTCTTTGGGCAAAGCAACAGGCGAAGGAAATTATAAATTGATTATTCCTCGCAAAACCCTGGTATTTTTTGACCCTTTTGATGCTTTTCATGATAAAGACTTATCAACTGAATTAGTTTCGTTTGCATCTCGAGATTTTGTAAAACACTGTACTGCTCTACTTGACCAAAAAGCTGTGATAATTCAAAAGCCCATTCTCCATAATGTGAACGACCAATAATTCCTTCTGAAGTTTGAGTATAATTGACTAAGATAAGAGGATTCAGCAAAAATTTTTCCGTTCCCCACCGACTCAAACACTGAACGAAATATTCGTAATCTGCAAAGATCCGATAGTTAGGATTCCACCGAGGTGCATCATCGAGAACATGACAGAAACCATTACTATCAAAAATATCTCGCTGACCGAGCAATGATACAGCCGTTGTATCTGAAGCAGGAGAAATAAAAGGCTTTCCTTGTCTAACAGTTTGACCGTTCCTGACGATATCTCTGCGACAAAATTGTTGTTGGAGCGTACATTTAATCTGAGGATGGTCTTGAAAGAATTTAAGAACTTCTGATACAAATTGAGGTGAGAGATTATTGTCGTCATCTAAATAAGCTACAACCTGACCTCTAGCCATCTCAAGACCTTTGTTGCGGGCATGGCACAAACTAAAGCCAGTGCTATCATGCTTAATTTCAGTATAAATAATATCAAAGTTTGCTTGAATTTTAGCAACGAAATCTCGGGTAGCTAGATCAAAACCGTCGTTAATAATCACCCATTCAAAGTTATGAGAGGTTTGGGCTAAAATGCTCGGTAAGGCAATATTAGCTAACTTTGATACTCTATAGTGCGTAGCTGTAATCAGAGAGAGTTTCATTACGGTTCAATATCCATCCGTAACTCATAATTTGATCTGGGATATAGGCGCAGAAATAGCGAAGCTGACACCAGCCGCAAAGTAGCACTTCAAACCATTGTGTCAATGTACCGATAAGATTGCCGGGACTGGAAGGATAAACTTGCCACGACTGTGGCTGTGATATTCATTCTTGTGACTTAAGGGAAAAGATTGCCATTTTTTAAGGAAAAGTTTGCCGAGCGTTTAGGCTGGATTACCTAATTTCTGGTATGAGCGATCGCATAACTACACATCAGTTCTAAGCATAACCTTGCCGAA
>NZ_JARFTR010000190.1 GCF_029167235.1 Kamptonema sp. UHCC 0994
AAACCGCCAGGATGGCGGCGTTACATATTTTTTGCGTTGATTATCTGAAGTTATATCAAGTCCGGCAAATTACTTGCGATCTGTACATTGCGAGCTCCGCGAAGTAATCTCAAGAGACTGCGATTGCTTCGCGGCGCTCGCAATGACAGACTAATATTATTAGACTTAATATTACCTGACTTAAGACTTAGCTGGAGAAGTCAAAACACAGCCATCCCACCAACAAGGATTATTATCAATAAAGTCCATCAAAGCATTATATTTAGGCGAACCATTTTGGCCAACATACTCCAAAGCACCCCAACTACCCCACCTACTAGGTAAACCTATATCCAAATATTGCATGAAAAGAGTACCGCCTGCTTCTTTCCAATTTTCCAGTAATTTTGTATATAACTCATACATTTCTGGTCGCCTATTTAACTCGATAAAGAAATTAGTAAGCTTTTCATTATTCTCATTTCCTTGAATACCTACAATATGTTGACCTCCTTCATAAGCAACTAACTTAAGACCCTTTTTCTGCGCTACCTCTGAGTGATATTTAAACAAACCATAAGCATCAGATAAACTATCCTTAAATCCCCCTAGCAAACCGCCATCTCTTAATTGTTTAATAGCTTTACCAAAACCACCATCTGAATCATTCAACCAAGACTCTACGATGCTGGTGTTTTCTGGCCCACCCAGATTACCACTAAAATATCCAGTGATAGCATAGACATCAATTCCGTGTTGATAACAAGGCTTATTACCTTCTGCTACCCAATCAGAACATTCTAAAGCAGAACTTTCTAAACCTTTCCATGCAGTTTGAGTTGAGATTACACACACAACTCGATCCTTTTGTTCGCCAAAAATACCTTTCCAAAGATCGCATATTTGAGCTGTACGCATTCCATACCATTGCATATAAGCATCTTGTTTATCCTTTCCCCACCTAGCTTGACCTTGTTGTAAAGCATATTGAGATTGGGGAAATGAAAAATTCCATACTTCATTAGAAAGTTCTACATAAACTTTTAAGTTTGGGTCTAAACTACTTTTAACAGTCTGAGCAAAGTTTTTTAAATATTCATCAGTAGCCATGATTGGCATATTAAACCAAGCATTTGCCTTGATTTTATTTGCTAAAGCAACCATGATTTCAATAGGGACATTGCCTTGATAAGCATAGGAAATATGTTCTGGTTTAGGTCGATTTGACCATTCTTTTTGTTCAGAACCATTTGTACTCATCCAATCCATGAAACGGAGGGTTCTAAATTTTTTGATTTTGTCTATAAACTTGGGGTTAAATATCTCACCACTCTCATAAGCTTTTTCATCTTGAGAGTGAATTACTCTAATATTGCGGATATATTTTCCTTTTTTGTTGGGATCTGTGGCAGTAATTGTCAGCAGGATTCCCTCTTTATTGGTAGCATCTACATCAATAATATCTCTGCCGGGTTGTGACGATGCTTCATCTTTTTTAGCCGCAAATTTATACTCAATTTTTCCCTCGCCTTCATACATGACAATATATTTGCCTGACGGGAAAAAGTTGGGTATGTCCCTTAATAATAAAGTGCTGACACGGGTATATTTAGGAGAATCTTGGGGAAGGGGAAGAGATTTGACCCAGCCGTTTTCGTCAAGATTTAAAAGATTATATTCATTGGTATCTAATTCTCCCTGACATCCAACCTCTTTTGGATCGCACTGAGTCATCCATTTTCTAGAAGATTTAAAAGCATCTAAAAATGGTAATTCTGTTGACCAATCGGCAATTCCAGAAAGATTAACTCCTACAGGAGAGGTTGAGTTAGGATTTTTGGATGAGCTATCAATTGCTATTCTATTTTGTGAGTTATTAACAGTAGGAGTCTGATTTTTTGCTAAGCTTAAACAGCCAGGGAGAATAAAGATAAATATCAGTAAACCCGATAGAAAAGTTAGAATATTTTTTGTATTAAAGTAAGTAAAAAAAGTCATAATAAGAAGGAAGAGGGGAGATGGGGGAGATGGGGAAGATGG
>NZ_JARFTR010000111.1 GCF_029167235.1 Kamptonema sp. UHCC 0994
CAATCGCAGAGACTAGGCGATTGCTTCGCGGAGCTCGCAATGACGGATTATTACTAATAAAGGGGGATGACTAACCCGAATTTGATATCAATCGCCGGGAATTTTTGCTCCTACATTCCGAATTTATCTCCTAAATCGCTGCCGGAACCTATCAACAAACATATCAACTTCCGGCAACTTCATTTGAGTAACAAAAATGGCAAAAACTCCCAATCCTGCCAAACTCGCAACGGTTAATTCCAATAACTGAATTAACAAACCCTCAGTACCTAAAAGTCTTTGACATCCTTGCAAAGTAGCTAAAGCCACTAAACCCGTCAGGGAACTTCCAGCAGTTAACCCAAAAAATGGCAAAATCCACTCCCGCCAAGGCAACCCATTCAGTTTAGAATTCAACAGCCATAAAAGCATGGCCATCGAAATAATATTTACTCCCACTGTTGCTAATACTAAGCCAGGGGCACCAAAATATTTTACTAAGAAGTAATCGAGTACCGCATTGAGCACAATATTTAAAATGCTGACACGAAAAGGTGTTTCTCCATCTCCTAAAGCATAAAATACTCTAACAACTACATCCCGCCCCAAATAGACAAACATCCCAATACCATAAGCCATCAATACGGGGGCTACAAACTGCGAAGCTGACTGTTTAAAAGCAACGCGCTCGTAAACAACGCGCACAATTGGGAGGGCCAGCGTTACCATTAAAGCGCTTAATGGTAACATCGTAAGACCAGTGAGAATTAATGCTTGGCGAATTCGCTGTTTTAACTCATGCCAATTATTAGGATCTGTCAGCCGGGAAAATATAGGCAGAAAAGGTACTAAAATTACATTAGAAATAATGCCTAAAGGAGTCATTACTAATAACCCTGCATAGCCCATTGCAGCAGCGGCTTGGGGAATATAAGAGGCAAAAAACAAGTCAGTGTAGACATTAATTTGCAACATTCCTGACGATAAAGTTGCAGGAATCATCACTTTCATGACATCCTGTACTCCTGGCTGCTGAAAATCAAAGCGAAAACGCAATGTTCCCAAACCAGATCGCCATTGGGCAAACACTTGAATTAACCATTGCATTGCTGCGCCAGCTAGAGTTCCCCAAGCTAATACTAAGCCGCCAGCTAGAGCATATTTGGGCTGAGTAATTTTGTCTCCTACTTGCATGGCGAAAAAGGCTAGGCCGCCAATGACTGCAACGCTGGAAAATAAGGGACTAATTGATGGCAACCAATACATATCTGCGGCGTTGAGAGTGCCGAAACCAATGCCAATTAATCCAGAAAGTAAGGCCATTGGTGCCATAATTCGGAATTGTTGGATGGCGATCGCTCTTATTTCTAACCCTTCTGTTGTTCTAGTTAATCCCGGCGCGACTAAATCTATCAGGGGATCGGCGAAAATAATCAAACCAACGGTCACGAGAAGCAGGATGCCGCCGATTAAAGTAGTGATAGTTTCTACTAGGGGGGCCGCTTCTGACTTGCCACGCTTGGCTAAAGCGCTGACAATGGCGCTATGAAATGGCCCGTTGATGCCGCCTAGTAAAATGAACAAAAAACCGGGGATGACGTAGGCATAGTTGTAGGCATCGACAGCGGCACCTACGCCGAAAGCGGCCGCGATCGCCTGTTGGCGAACTAACCCAAAGACTTTGCTGATCAGAGTGGCGATCGCCACAATTCCAGCGATCCCCGCTAGAGAACGTTTTGGTTTTTGCAATGATTCAGACACGAAAGGTTACAAATGCTGATAGAATGGTTCGCTTAGTCTCATCGCGAATCTGAAAAAGCATAACATGAATGAGAACTGTTAACTGTTAATTGTTAACTGTTAACTGTTAACTGCTAACTGTTGTATCATAATTCGTTATCTTTATCTGTCATTGCGAGCAATCTCTAGTCTATTTGTCATTTGCGAGCAAAGCATTGGGAAACATACAGGATTTACGCAAAAGTATCCGTAACGCCGCCATCCTGGCGGTAAAGTCA
>NZ_JARFTR010000220.1 GCF_029167235.1 Kamptonema sp. UHCC 0994
GGCGGTAATTGACCGCCCAGAGGGCGGCGTTACGAAATTAGTTAGATTTAGCTAGTTTGTCAGATGGTATTTTATCGTGAAATACCGCCCAGAGGGCGGCGTTACGAAATTAGTCAAGAGTTACCTTGGCGATCGCGCACAGAACTACATCATACCCATGCCGCCCATGCCGCCCATGCCGCCCATGCCGCCCATGCCACCCATGCCGCCCATGCCGCCCATGTCGCCCATGTCGCCGCCACCGCCAGCTTTCTTAGGTTCAGGCTTTTCGACAACTAGGGCCTCTGTGGTTAAAACCATCCCAGCAATGGAACCAGCGTTTTGCAAAGCCGATCGCACTACTTTGGCAGGGTCAATAATACCAGCGGCGATCATGTCTACATATTCGTTTGTGAGCGCATTGTAGCCGAAGTTAAAGTCGAGATCCCGGACGTGCTCGACGACGACAGTGCCTTCAACGCCTGCATTGTCAGCTATTTGGCGCAAAGGTGCTTCTAAGGCTCTTGCTAGGATATCTGCACCGATTTTTTCTTCATCATAGAGGCTATCTCTGATGTCTTTGATTTTGGTCGCTAAGTGAATTAAGGTTGTACCGCCGCCAGGGACGATGCCTTCTTCTACAGCGGCTTTGGTAGCATTTAGAGCATCTTCAATGCGTAGAGTACGATCTTTAAGTTCGGTTTCGGTGGCTGCGCCGACTTTAATTACGGCGACTCCGCCAGCTAGTTTGGCAATTCTTTCTTGGAGTTTTTCTTTGTCGTATTCTCCATCGGTATCTGCAAGTTGCTTGCGAAGTTGAACGATGCGTTTTTCGACATCTCCTTTGCTGGTTTCGCCGGCAACAATGGTGGTGCTTTCTTTATCGATGGTGATTTTACGGGCGGTGCCCAGCATTTCGAGGGAGACTGCATCTAGGCTGAGTCCGACTTCTTCGGAGATCAGTTGGCCGCCTGTGAGGACGGCGATATCTTGAAGCATAGCTTTGCGGCGATCGCCAAATCCAGGTGCTTTAATAGCAGCTACGTTGAGTACGCCTCGCGCTTTATTAACTACGAGAGTTGCTAAGGCTTCGCCTTCAATATCTTCGGCGATAATTAGTAAGGGTTGACCTGTACGGGCAATTTTTTCGAGGACTGGTATTAATTCCTGAATGACGTTAATTTTTTTGTCCGTAATCAGGATGCGGACGTTTTCATATTCAACTTCCATGCGATCGCCATTGGTGACGAAGTAGGGGGAAAGATAACCCCGATCTAACTGCATCCCTTCGACTACTTCTAGTTCTGTAGAGAGAGATTTAGATTCTTCTACAGTGATTACGCCGTCTTTGGTAACGCGATCCATTGCTTCGGAAATCATCGCGCCGACTTCTTCATCATTACCAGCGGAGATGGTAGCGACTTGGGCGATCGCAGCGCCTTCTACTGGCTTGGCGATTTTCTCAATTTCTGCTACCAAATGAGCGATACTTTTGTCAATACCGCGACGTAAAGCTACTGGATTCGCGCCTGCGGCTACGTTTTTCAAGCCTTCGCGAATTAGTGCTTGGGCGAGGACTGTGGCTGTGGTAGTGCCGTCGCCTGCGATATCTTTAGTTTTTGAGGCTACTTCCTGAATCAGGCGAGCTCCCGTATTTTCTAAGGGATCTTCGAGTTCGATTTCTCTAGCAACGGTGATACCATCGTTAACAATGTGTGGTGCGCCGTACTTCTTTTCGAGTAAGACATTGCGACCTTTGGGCCCTAGGGTGATGCGGACGGCATCAGCGAGGGCGTTAACGCCACGCTCTAGTGCCCGTCTGGATTGATCGCTAAATGCTATTATTTTGACCATTTTAAGTGTCCTATTGCTTCCATTAGCAAATTTAGCACTCTGTGGCGCTGAGTGCTAAAAAGTGGAAGGGCGGTTATCCGTCCCTGTTAAGAATTAAAAATTAAAAATTAAAAATTAAAAATTTACGTAACGCCGCCCTCTGGGCGGTAAAGATACC
>NZ_JARFTR010000033.1 GCF_029167235.1 Kamptonema sp. UHCC 0994
GGTCAATTACCGCCCAGAGGGCGGCGTTACGGATATCTTTCCTAATTGTACAACAATTAACAATTAATAAATGAACATAATTGAAATACTAAAAGCAGATTATAAAAATTTTCCCGCCGATCAAACCTATAGCATTTATGCAGAAAACGTTTACTTTCAAGACCCGATGAATCGATTTAAAGGCATCGGTCGCTACCAACAAATGATCGGGTTTATGAGTACCTTTTTTAAGGACATAAAACTAGATTTACACAACATTTCGCAGGTCGGAGATCGTATAGAAACACGCTGGACATTAAGCTGGACTGTGCCCGTACCCTGGCAACCAAGAATTGCGATCGCAGGCTGGAGCGAACTCAAGGTTAACACTAGCGGTCTGATCTGCTCCCACATCGACTACTGGGACTGTTCCCGCCTCGACGTACTCAAGCAACTCCTGTTTCCAGCAAAAACCCGCTAAAGTAAAATTATGTAAAGAATTCTCAGACGGGGTTAACAATTCATGCGCTTAATTTTGATGACCGGGAAAGGCGGAGTCGGCAAAACCTCAGTGGCGGCTGCTACTGGCCTCCGCTGCGCCGAATTGGGATACAAAACCCTAGTGTTGAGCACAGATCCCGCTCACTCTTTAGCAGATAGCTTTGATATGGAGCTCGGCCACGAAGCGCGACTGGTACAGCCGAACTTGTGGGGAGCTGAACTCGATGCTTTGATGGAATTAGAGGGAAATTGGGGAGCAGTCAAGCGCTACATTACTCAAGTTTTGCAAGCGCGGGGTCTTGATGGCATCCAGGCTGAAGAATTAGCAATTTTGCCAGGAATGGATGAGATTTTTGGCTTAGTTCGCATGAAAAGGCATTACGATGAAGGCGAATTTGATGTTTTAATTATCGATTCTGCTCCTACCGGTACGGCTTTGCGACTGTTAAGTTTGCCAGAGGTTGGCGGCTGGTACATGAGAAAATTTTACAAACCTTTGCAAGGTCTTTCTGTTGCACTCAGGCCTTTAGTAGAACCAATTTTTAGACCAATTGCGGGTTTTTCTTTGCCGAATAAAGAGGTGATGGACGCGCCTTATGAGTTTTACGAACAGATTGAAGCTTTGGAAAAGGTTTTAACTGATAATACTCAAACTTCGGTGAGGTTAGTTACCAACCCAGAAAAGATGGTAATTAAGGAGTCATTGCGAGCTCACGCTTATTTGAGTTTGTACAATGTAGCAACCGATATGGTAGTAGCAAATCGGATTATTCCCGATGAAGTGACAGATCCATTTTTTAAGCGTTGGAAAGAGAATCAGCAGCAATATCGGCAGGAGATTCACGATAACTTTATGCCGTTACCTGTGAAAGAAGTACCGCTTTATTCTGAGGAAATGTGCGGTTTGGCGGCCTTGCATCGGTTGAAAGAAACGCTTTATGGTGATGAAGATCCGAGCCAAGTTTATTACAAGGAAAATACGGTAAGAATTGTGCAGGAAAATAATCAATATAGTTTGGAATTGTACTTACCGGGGATTGCGAAGGATCAAATTAAGTTGAGTAAGTCAGCAGATGAGTTGAATATTACGATTGGCAATCATCGCCGGAATTTGGTATTACCACAGGCCTTGGCAGCGTTGCAGCCTGCTGGTGCTAAGATGGAGGATGATTATTTGAAGATTCGGTTTGCTTAGAGATTTTGGGTGAAACAGAAATTCCAGGTGCGATCGCACCTGGAACTACCTGTAACTTTACCTATAATTTTGCCGCTACTAGAACCATAAGTTTGCCGCTAACAAGACTTTGACACCTATTTTTAGGTTAGATAAATTCTGGTTTTCTTCACTTGCGGAGCCATAATTTTGCCGTCA
>NZ_JARFTR010000154.1 GCF_029167235.1 Kamptonema sp. UHCC 0994
GGCGGTTAAGATACCGCCAAGATGGCGGCGTTACTATTCTTTTTTCCTAGTTAATCGCTGCAATGCTGTAACTGCCAAAAATTTTTAGAGTTTCAGTGTAGGTAGCCAACTCTTGCATAGCAACTTTTGCCTCGGCATCCTCAATATTACATTCTAAGTCCATAAAGAAAACATATTCACCAAGCGATCGCTTAGTCGGGCGAGATTCAATCCGACTCAAATTAATTCCCCGACTGGCAAAAACTTGCAGCGGTTTTAGCAGAGTTCCCGGTACATTGGCTGGTACGCTAAAAGCTAAAGATGTGTGAGAACAATTAGATGAAGGATGAAGACCCGGCACTGATTCATCGCCCCTACTTAGTACCCAAAATCGGGTATAGTTATCAGGATGGTCGTTAATCGGATGAGCTAAAACTGGTAAATTGTAAAGCTCAGCCGCTCGTACAGAGGAAATCACCGCAACAGTGCGATCGTCAAGGCGATCGAATGCTACTGTAGTTGAACTCGCAGAAATTAAATGCGCCAACGGGATAAACTTTTCCAACCATTTCTGACACTGAGCTAGCGCTTGCGGGTGAGAGTATACTGTTTTAATCTCGCTAAAGTTTTCGGCGCGAGATACAAGGGCGTGGGAAATAGGCATTACTAAAGCGTGTTGAATTCGGAGAATATCTAACCGCCACAATGTATCTAGTGTTACTGTCACACTACCTTCTATAGAATTTTCCACCGGGACAACTGCTAACTGAGCCCCCCCTGTGGCCGATGCTTCTATTGCCTGCGAAATGGTTGAATAAGGACATAACAGGCATTCAGCCCCCGACTGACTCAACCACTTGGCATAAGCCAAAGCGGCCGTTTCTGCATTAGTGCCAGCGGGGCCGAGATGTGCGACGGATATAGTCATACTGTGCAATATGGCGTTACAATTCTTGACTTACAATTCATCAATCAGAAATTATGATCGGATTGCTAATTTACCCTAAAAGCTTTTATTCGTTAGTTTTGTGAAATTAGCACTGCTCAGTATGTCGTCTAAGTTACCTTAATGAGTGTTAAGCTTTATTAAGCTAGGCTGATAAAATCTGTACTTTTACATTTTCTCATGTACACACGGTTTAATGCTTCCCAATCCGTTGAAATTCCCGTTCCCCAGCAGCGGGTTCCCATTCAGCATTATTTGCGTCAGCCCCGACGGCTGGTGAATGCTTTAGTAGATCGAAGTCGCTTAGAGCAACTGAGTGACGATTGTTTTCGGCTAAAGATGCGACCTTTGGACTTTATGATGGTAAGCATTCAACCCACAGTAGATTTAAAAGTGTGGGCGCAGCCAGACGGAGCAATTAATTTAAAGTCTATAGCCTGTGAAATTAGAGGTGTAGAATACATAAACCAACGTTTTGCGCTCAACCTTAAAGGGCAACTTTCTCCCTATCAAAAAAATGGAACAACATATCTGATCGGAAAAGCAGATTTAGAGGTGCAGGTTGAATTACCACCGCCTTTTTGGTTCACACCACAACCGATTTTAGAAGCAACGGGAAATGGTTTGCTAAAAAGCGTATTGTTGACAGTGAAACAGCGATTAATGCACCAGCTATTATTAGATTATCAATGCTGGGCTGGGAATAAAACAGATGTTTTATTGGGAGAGCGGACGCAAATATTATCAGTGGAAGGTCAAACAGGGTGATAAGCTATTACTCATCTAAATTGTACGACTCGTAATAATAGATTTAGCAGGACTTACGCAAAAGTATCAGTAACGCCGCCATCCTGGCGGTCAAAGAACCGCCAGGATGGCGGCGTTA
>NZ_JARFTR010000139.1 GCF_029167235.1 Kamptonema sp. UHCC 0994
CGGTAAGATACCGCCTAGAAGGCGGCGTTACGGATATTTGTCCTAATTTGCTATACCAAAAGTAGGTTGGGTGTAACTTCGTTACACCCAACTCTTTGTTAACCGTTAACCGTGTCCATCTGCGGTAAAAAAATCAAAATCCCAAATCCACAGCAATTCGATGAGCGCAAGCAAACCCAGAAAAAGCTACAGCATTCAAACCCTGACCCGGAAACGTACTGTCTCCCACACAATATAACCCAGGAATAGAAGTTCGATTAAACGGCATTCCTAACAAACCCAATAACTTTCGCTGTGGAATCGGCCCATAAGTCCCATCTTCGCGACCTAAAAATCTGCGGTGCGATCTCGCCGTACCCACTTCCATATAATCTAAACCCGCATCTAAACCAGGAAAAATCTGCTCCAACCTCTCAATCACTCTCCCCGCCGCCACTTCTTTTTTCTCCTCATACTCCTTCGTCGATAAACTTTCCCACTCCTCCATCCAACTCGGCGTAAAAGTATGAACAATATGATATCCTTCCGGTGCTAAACTCGGATCTAGCAATGTTGGAATTGACACAAAAATCGTTCCTTCTGGCGCTTCCATTTTATCCCAATTTTCTAATAAAATATGATGGCACGCCGTATCCTTGGGAAACACAGAAGCTTCAACACCTAAATGTAAACTCAAAAAACTAGGAGATTTATGATAGCGTTCTTGCCATTTTTTCTCTTTATTAGGCATCGCCTCAGCAGGCAATAACTTCTCAAAAGTATCCCAGCGAGTAGCATTAGAAACTATCCGTTTTGCCCGATAAACTTCGCCAGTTGTTAATTCCACACCAACCGCGCGACCATTTTCTGTAATAATTCGCGCGACTCTAGCTTTATACTTAATCTGTCCGCCAGCTTTTTCTAAGCCTTCTACCAATTTTTGGGCAATTTGCCCAACTCCGCCTTTAGGATAGTTAATACCGCCGTAGTGTCTGTCAGAAAACACCATTCCTGCATTAATCATTGGCGTTAACTCAGCAGGAACTACTGACCAACAGTAACACTCAATATCAATAAATTTGAGTAAAATTGGATCTTTAATATAGCGACGAGCAATATCACCGACATTCTGAGGTAGATACTTCACCAATCCCAGACAAGCAAGGGGATGCTTGAAAAACACCCGCATTAAATATCCCAATTCTTCCAGGGAAAGCAACTCCATCGCGTTAAGACAGTTAAAAACCTGCCAGCATTCACCGTAAAATTGGCGGATACCTTCACGCTCTTGAGGAAACTTATCAATTAGTTCTTGCAAAAATTTCTCATATAGCTGGTGAACTTGGATTTCCAAACCGTTAGGCAGGTGATAGTGAATCTGCACGGGATCGGGAATGGTTTCTAAGCTGACATTAACGGCTTGCAGGGCACGAGTAAGCAGGTTAGTAGTACCCTTTTGCCCAAACCCGAAAATCATCGATGCCCCGACATCAAATCGATACCCATCCCGGTCAAAGTAACCGGCACTTCCGCCGGGGATGATGTAGCTTTCGAGGACGAGGACTTGGGCTCCCTTGGCGGCTAGCTGGGTGGCTGTCACCAGTCCTCCAATACCTGAACCGATGACGATCGCATCAAAATCTTTGGTCTGTTGAGGGGGGCTAGCAGAAAATGACTGGGATGGGGTGGAAACGGACATTTTGATTTTAGATTTTAAATTTTAGATTTTAGACTAATTCCCGATTTAAAGCACAAATCATTCTTTGTAACGCCGCCCTCTGGGCGGTATCTTTCAC